>PBMI01000063.1 GCA_002722545.1 Opitutia bacterium
TAGGGAAGGGGGAGCCGGAGGAGCGGGTGGCTCGTCGTCACCAAAGGAAGGAGGTTCGGGAAGATCGGGGGCCGGAGGAGCCGGTGCATCGCCCATGGAAGGGGGAGCCGGAGGAGCGGGTGGCTCGTCGTCACCGAAGGAAGGAGGTTCGGGAAGATCGGGTGCCGGTGGAGCCGGTGCATCGCCCATGGAGGGTGGAGCGGGTGGCTCGTCGGTCGGTTCGTCGTCCTCGAAGGATGGTGGCTCGGGAAGATCGGGAGCCGGAGGAGCCGGTGCATCACCTAGGGAAGGAGGAGCGGGTGGCTCGTCGGCCGGTTCGTCGTCTTCGAAGGATGGAGGCTCGGGAAGATCGGGAGCCGGAGGAGCCGGTGCATCGCCTAGGGAAGGAGGAGCGGGTGGCTCGTCGGCCGGTTCGTCCTCAAAGGACGGTGGTTCGGGGGTTGGCTCAGAAGGAATGGAGGGTGAATCTGCTTTCTCAATGGAAGGAGGTGCCGGTTCTTTCTTCGAGACAACTTCGGCGGCGGCACCGGAAAACTTTTCGTCATAACCACCGGAGGCAACTTTACGAACTTGGACAACGCTCACGCCGGTATCCCGCCCAATGGCCGCTTTGTTTGGGTTGGGTTCGGCAAGCAATTCCTTTATCCGGTCAAAAGTATCCTTGTTCATGGATACGGTCTTGCGGCGGCCTGAGGCGGAAGTGGAAGATAGCTTGTCTTTAAACGCTGGTGAGGCAAAAGGAGTGAGGGCTTTGATCAGGTCCGTGGTGCTCTTGTATTCGGTGTCGAGTTCCTCGTTCACCTTTACGTGAAGCTTGGATAGATAGTTAGCTACCTTGTCCTTGCTTTCACGCTTTTCAACTTCGGCTTTCGCACGGTCTTGGATTTGCCTGAGGATCTTCTCTGGGTCTTCGCTAAAATCAACGTCAAAGGATATTTTTGTCATGGTTTCTCAAACGGTAGGGTAGGGTATGATTAAAAGAGGATCTCAAATCAAAAGTTCTCTCCTCTTCTTTGCAAGTACTATTTCTTTAGATGGTTGGAATTTGGGCAAACCAAAAGCAAGGTTAATTCCTGTTTTATCTATTGGTCGCCACAAAGGTTTTGCAGGTTCACGGTTCCTTCATAGAGAGCTTTTCCGATGATTACTCCTTCGAGGTTGGGTTGTTCGGATGAGAGGGATATCAAGTCGGCGACGTCGGATTCTTTGGTTACGCCACCGGAGGCAATTACTTGACATTCGGGTACGGCCTCCGCCATTTTTTTTTGGGCATCGAGATTCGGGCCTTTCATGGCTCCATCCGTGGCAACGTCGGTATGAATGATCCACCGTAGCCCCATGGACTGAAGGCTTTTCGCCAATTCAACGGCATCGGTCTTGGTGGTTTCGACCCAACCTTTGGTTGCGACCATTCCGTCATTGGCATCGATTCCGACAACGATTTTTTCGGCCCCGAATTTTTCGACGAGCGAACCAATCCATTCCGGTTCCTCGCAAGCGCGTGTTCCAATTATCACACGGTGCAATCCCAAGTTCAAGGCTTTGTCGATAGCTGTTTCGTCTCTCATTCCCCCTCCCAATTGTACCTTCAGTCCTTCGACCCGTAGTATTGAGCATACGGCGTCCAAGTTGGCGGACGATCCGGCAAAGGCTCCATCCAAATCGACGACGTGCAAGTGAGTGGCCCCTGCATCTTTCCAACTACGGGCCGGTTCGGCGGGGTTTTCGAAATAGACGGTTTCTTGATCGGCTTTTCCTTGAAAAAGCCGAACGCAGCGTCCGTTGCGCAAATCAATGGCGGGGTAAATGGTCATGATGCGATTCAATAGAGTATTTTGATGGGATCGCGATTCAAAAAAGATTATTTTGACTCGTCATCCTTTGTCTCTTCGTTCAAGAGGAATAGCGTTAAGTATCCAATTATGCCAAAAAAAATAAAACCCGCCCCGGCTCGTCGCAACCCAGCCACCCCCGCCTTTCTCAAAGAGCTCTTGCTGGCTCGTTCTCCCTCGGGTTACGAGGAGGAAGCGAGGGAAGTCGTTCGCAAGCGGATGGCCAGGGTTACAGACTCTTTCGAAGTGGATGCCTTGGGTAGCTGCCATGCAACCTTGGGGACAAAAGGTTCGCCCACTCTTATGATGGCGGGTCACATCGACGAACTGGGACTTATCATCAAGCACGTCAGCGAAAAGGGATTTCTTTACTTTGATGCAATCGGTGGTCATGACCGGGCGATGATCTCGGGCCGCAGAGTGGATATCATGACCCGCAAGGGAATCATAAGGGGTGTTACGGGTAAAAGAGCCATTCATCTCATGACCCCGGAGGATCGAAGGAAGGTCCCCGAAATGCATCAGATGTGGATCGACATAGGCGCCAAAGACAAAAAAGAAGCTCTTTCCCGGGTGACCATCGGCGATGCGGCGGTATACGATCATGGCTTCGAGAAGCTTCACGGTCCGCTCGCCGTATCTCGTGCTTTCGACGACAAAACCGGGGCTTACACCGTGAACGAGGCACTCCTTCGCTTAGCCAAGGGGCGCAAACCAAGCTGCAAAGTCGTAGCCGTATCCACGTCTCAAGAAGAAATCGGTACGAGAGGCGCCATTACTTCGGCCCACTTGGCCAATCCAGATGTCGCTTTGGCTGTGGACGTCAGTCATGCCACCGATCATCCAGATGCGGATCATCGCAAATATGGAGCCTTTACTCTTGGCGGAGGTCCTATTCTCACGCGTGGACCGAATGTCCACCCAGCCGTGTTCGACCGTTTGATGGATTGCGCCGAAACAGAGGGCATGCCTGTTCAAATCGAAGCCGATCCACGACCTACCGGTACCGACGCACGGGCTATTCAAATTGCCAGAAACGGAGTGCCTACCGGACTTGTCGGTATCCCTCTGAGATATATGCATACGCCGAGCGAAGTCATTGACTTGAATGACTTGGAGGCCGTCGTTCAACTATTGGTGGCTTTTGCCCGATCCTTGAGAAGAGGCGAAGTTTTTCGTTGAAGTGGTTCCGACGAGTAACCGCCCGCGTGTGCGGTTACTTGTTTTGGTCTTGTTTAATCCGGGATTGGAATCAATGAATGTATTATGAACCCAATTCTCAATCAAAACGCCTTTTTCGTAAAGGAACACGTGGGGCTTTTGAAGGCTGCCAACAACTACGATATTCTTGAGCCTGAAAGTGGTGAAACCATCCTTCATTGCCGAGAGGAAAGACTGGGGATTTTTACCAAAATTCTACGTTTCACCGATTACAAGCGGATGACTCCTTTCGACGTCGAGATCAAGACGCCCCAGGGGGAACCAGTGGTTCGGGTCAAGCGGGGGATTTCCCTTTTTCTTTCCAAGGTTTGCGTTTTCAATGAAAAGGAAGAAAGGATTGGGGGCTTCAAGCAAAAGTTCTTTTCGCTCGGCGGTAAGTTTACCTTGATGGATGCTCGAGAGAATCCTGTTTGTACCTTGAAGGGCAAATGGACGGGGTGGGACTTCAAGTTCATAACCGACGATGGGGTCGAGTTTGCCCACGTGACCAAGAAGTGGGCGGGGATGGGTAAGGAACTCTTCACTTCGGCAGATAATTACGTGCTGGAACTTGCCGAGCAGGTTCCCCATGACAGCGAGATTCGTCAATTGATTTTAGCTGCCGTCATGTGCATAGACATGGTGCTTAAAGATTAAGCGTCTGGCTCGCATATTGAGGTTTTGCTTTTCTTGAACTTGAAACTTCACCGTTTTTTTGTTATGCAATGTAATTGGATGGAACAATTTTAACCACGTCACTAAATATCATATATGAAAGAAGAAGTTTATAGTTTGCAATCTGCCGCGGATAGCTCGCTTGCCGAACGCTCGGCATTCATTCGTCGCACCTATCTTCACGTCGCGGGTGCAATTGCCGCCTTTGCTTTGCTGGAGCTCTTCCTTTTTGAGGCGGGTTACGCTAGTAGTATCGCCAGCATGATGCTTGGCAGTCAATATTCATGGTTGATCGTCCTCGGACTCTTCATGGGGGTCAGTTACGTGGCGGATAAATTCGCACATTCCCAAACCTCGGAGGGAGCTCAATATTTCGGGTTGGGACTCTTTGTTCTAGCGGAAGCCATTGTTTTTGTCCCTATCCTTTTCATCGCCGATAGTTTTTTTCCCGGAGCGATTGCAACCGCAGGATACGTCACCGCCTTGCTTGTCATCGGTTTGACTGCAACAGTTTTCATGACGAAGAAAGATTTTTCGTTTATGGGCGGCTTTTTGAAAATTGGTTTTATGATCGGTTTTGGAGTGATCGTTTGCAGTATCATTTTTGGTTTTACTCTTGGTTTGGTGTTTTCCGGAGCAATGGCTCTACTTGCCGCGGGTGCGGTTCTTTACACCACTTCCAATATTCTGCATCAATATCACACGGGGCAGCACGTGGCCGCAGCTTTGGCTTTGTTCTCTTCAATCGCCCTGCTTTTCTTTTACGTGCTTCGGATCGTGATGAGTTTTATGGGCAGGGACTAATCCGCTAGCTCCGAAAATTCCAGTCTTCGGGTTTTTCCCCGACGAATCTTTCCTGAAGTCCGCCGAGGGCGGACTTCAGTGTTTGTGGACCCCATTGAGGATGTTTTAAGTCGGGGTTTAAATCAATGAGCGGTAAAAGTACGAAATCTCGTGTCAAGATTCCGGGGTGGGGCAAAGAGAGTTCCTTAGTTTCGAGTTCGACGTCACCGTGAACGAGAAGGTCGAGATCGATGAGGCGGGGGCCGTTTTCCCGGATGACTTTCTTGCCGAGGGCTTGTTCCACTGATTGCAACTGTTTCAATAATTCGAGGGGAGGCAAGTCCGTGGCAATTCTTGCCGCGGCATTGACGAACGGTGGTTGGTCGGAAAATCCATAGGGTTTGGATCGGTAAAGGTGGGAGGTCGACTTGATTACGGAAAAGCCCGATACTAGGGCCAAAGCCCGTTCGAAGGTTTCCTTGGGGTCTCCGAGGTTGGCCCCCAGTCCCAGGTAAGCGTCAGCGTTCAACCTCGACACTGATTTCTCGCAAACCGAGTTTTTGGACGTAGCGCGGTTTGTCGACGATGAGTCGAACTTTGGAAAAATCGAATTTTTCCTTTAACTCGGCGGCCAGCAAGTGAGCGTATCGTTCAAGGGTCTTTCCATCGTAGGCTTTGGAGAATTCGCGCACGAATCCAACGATCTCACGGTAGTCGATTCCATCCGTAATTTCATCGCTTTCGCGGATGTTTGAAAAATCATAGGACAGTTCGAGAGATAAGTAGAGGTCCTGGGGAGCGAATTGCTCCTCCTCTAGCAATCCAATGCGTACCTTGACTTCAATGCTTTCGAGTTTGATTTTTCCCATGTCTTCAGTCGTTGTAGCGAGAATGGAGCGAAAGGGCGAGTTTCTTTGCTACTTGGAGTGCTTGAGCGGTTTCTTTGACGTCGTGCACTCGTATGATTTCCGCTCCATGAGAGACGGAGCAAACGGCAGAAGCAAGGGATCCTCCCAATCGGTCGGCAGGGTCTGGGGCGTTGCATAGCTTGTCGATCCAGGATTTGCGCGAAGAACCGAGCAAAAGGCCCCATGCTTGGTCGTTGAAAACGGAAAGGTTGCGCATCAGGTCGAGGTTATGCTCGAGTGATTTGCCGAATCCGATTCCCGGGTCGATCCAAAGGCGAGGCAGGTCACGTTTCGCCAAATCTTTCTTTTTGATTTCGAAAAAAGAGCGTACTTCCTCAACCACGTCGTGGTACTCCGGTTTATCCTGCATGTTCTTTGGGCAACCTTGGGCATGCATCAGAACGAAACCGGCCCGGTAACGCTGGGCAAGATCGAGTAGTTCGGGGTTTCCACCCGAAACGTCGTTGATGAGGTGAGCCCCGGCTTGCAAGGCAGCCTGGGCAACCGTGGGTTTGGTCGTGTCTATGGAGATGACGAATTGATCGGTCGGGAGTTTTTCGAGGACCGGGAGGACTCGGGCAAGTTCTTCCTCCTCGGATACGGGTTCGCTTCCCGGACGGGTGCTTTCTCCTCCAAGGTCGATGATTTGAGCCCCTTCTTCGACCATGAGAAGGGCATGATGGAGCGCTTTTTCCGCAGTAGCGAAAGAACCGCCGTCACTGAAGGAGTCCGGCGTCAGGTTGAGAATTCCCATGACCGCAGGGTAGCGGAGTTCGAATGCCTGTCCGTTGAATTCGTATCGCGACATCTCAGGCTTCTACGAGTTCCTCGTAATGAGATCGAGTCTTTTGAAACACTTCTTTGTTTCCCGAGGTCCAGGCCAGTTCGGGCAAGGTGTTCATTGGAGCGACTCCACGTCCGGTCCCGCAAAGAATGATTTCGTCGAAATGAGGAAGATCTTCTTTACCCGGAGAGCCCCGGCTGACCGAATACTCGGCTTCGAGAAAGGGAATGAGTTTACTAAGGACGATTCCTTGCAAAACGTGTTTGTCGGGGATCAAGAGCTCTTTCCCTGAAGCGAAGATCAGGTTGGAGGTAGCGGATTCCCCAAGGTTCCCCTCTTCGGGGTCGAGAAGTATCCAGTCTTCGGTTGCGACGTCCAACTCACCGAGTCGGCCGTACAATTGAGCTTCCGCGGTGGATTTGGTCAAGGGGTCGGGACGGCGGTATTCAAGGAATCGACCTTTGACCGGGTTGCCGTCGGAGAGGGCGGGGCGTGAGGAAATGCCAAGGAGACTGTCGAAGAGACAGATTCGGATCAGGGCGTCGAAGGATTGAGACTGGTTGGCTATGAATTCTTCCAGTCGGTAGGATAGTTTTTCGGGGGTGGGCAGCCAATTCAGTCCTGTTCGGTTGGCTGAATCAAGCAAACGGTCAAGGTGGTCATCCAAAAACGGCAGGTGCCCCGAGGGAAACCTGCGAAGCGTGGTAAACGCTCCGGTCATACCCCAGGGTTCGGGGTGTTCGGCAGGGGCGCCGTCTTTAGTCCAGGCAAACATTGCGAAGGTTCTCGATAATCGACCTGCCGGAGGGAGTAAGGAAGGATTCGGGGTGGTACTGCAAGCCGAAGACCATGCGTTTGGTATCCTCGAATGACAACGGGGTGTCCCGAATGGGGTCGCGGGCGGTGATCCGGATGGACTCGGGCAGATCCTCCAAACTGGCAGGGTCAATCCGCAAAGAGTGATAACGGGCAACTCGAAGAGTGGATGGGAGACCGGAGTAGGTTGCGGAGGATGGGTCGAACTCGATCTCCGTCTCAACTCCGTGCAGAACTTGGGACTGGCGGGTCATCCGGGCCCCTTCGACTTGAAGGATCAACTGAAAGCCAAGGCAAACCCCGAGGATTGGTTTTTTTCCCGCCCAGGATAGATAAAGGGATTGGGTCTCGGGGTATTGATCGGGATTCCCGGGGCCGGGAGAAAGAACGATCCATTCGGCCTTTCGGCAGGTGTCCTCGGCGATCTCGCGCCGGTCCTGTACGAGAACCTCGTCAAATTCGGCAAGGAGATGCTCGAGGTTACGGGTGAAGGAATCCTGGTGGTCAATCAGAAGTATCATGCGAGGAGATCAAGCAGGGCTTGGGCTTTGATCTTGTTTTCGTTGTATTCGTATTTCGGGGTCGATTCGACTACGATGCCACCTCCCGCTTGGGTGTAGCACCGGTCTTGCATAACCAACATGGATCGGATGATCAGGTTGAGCCTGATGTCTCCGTTGTCCGAAATCGAGCCAAAGCTGCCGGTGTACGGGCCGCGAAAGCAGGGTTCGAGTCGGTCGATCCATTCCATGGTGCGAATTTTAGGACAGCCCGTGATGCTTCCTCCCGGCAACATGGATTTGAGGAGAGTGGGCAACTTGAGCTCTTCTCTCAAGCTTCCTTGAATCGTCGAGACGAGATGATGTAAATGAGCGTAGCTTTCGACTTCCCTGAATCGGTCGATGGCGACGCTTCCGGGTTTGCAGATTGCGGAAAGATCGTTTCTTTCGAGGTCTACAAGCATATTGTGCTCGGCAACCTCTTTGGGGTCCTTGAGAAAAGATTCGATGACGGAACCATCCGAAGATCGAGCCTTTCGTTGATAGGTGCCACCGATGGGGCGGGTCGTTATGCGATCTCCGGTCTTTTCGATTACCGTTTCGGGCGAGCAACTCAGGATGGAGAAATTCTCGGTCAGAAGCAGGAAGGCTTCGGGGGCGGGGTTTGCCAAACAAAGCCTTTCGAATGCAAGCACCGGATCAATCTCGGCTTGGGCTTCGAAGCGTTGGGAAATCTTGATTTGATAGGTTTCGCCATCGAGTATCGCCTCCCGGGCTTGCCGGAAGACGTTCTTGTACTCGTCGAATTCCAAATTGCAGGCAATGGGCTGATTTGACCGGAGAATGGGAGAGGGGTGGGCTGGAGAAGCTTGGTCGAGAAGATCGGATATTTCCCGTGCCCGACCTGCAATTTCCGATTGGATGCGGGTTGTTTCGGGATGGAGGTGGATGACTGTTTTCGGTCGCCCGAACCACCCGTCGGGTATTGTCAGGTCGCGCTTTGCCCGAAGAGACAGACCGAGGTGTTCGGCGAGGAATTCGTAACCGAAAAAACCGATCCACCCTGGAGAGTCGAGACTCCCGCCCGACTCTTTGGGAACGAGGTTGAGAAAGGTTCTTTCAAGTTGTCCGCATTCCGGTTCGAATAGGTCGGTGAAATCAAGGTAGGCGAGATAACCTCCATCGGGTTCCGCCCGGACGGCGAGTGGACAGGCGTTCAAATTGCTCAGGGAGCCGATTGAAACGGCCTGAGTGTTTTCAGTCACGGCAACCATTCGAGCAATTCGGCAAAAGCCGTGATTTGACGCTTTTCGATGATGGGTTTGCCAAAGAGCAGAGCCTTCCAGCCCGCTCTTTGGGCTCCTTCGAAATCGCGGGAGTAACTGTCGCCCAAGTGAAGAAAGCTCGATGGTTCCTCGCCGAATGACTTTTCCACCTCCCGGAAAATCTCCGGTTCCGGTTTTTCGACCCCCATTTCCGAGGAGATGAAGATTTTCTCGAAAAGGGAATCAATCCCGAGATCTTCGAGGACCGAGCGCAAACGGGAATCGTTGTTCGAGAGAACCGCGATGCGGTAACCTCGGTCTTTGAGTCGGCCAAGGACTTCCTTGGCTCCCTCCGCCAATCGCCAATGTTCTCCCCGAGCAAAAAGTTCCCATAATTCCTCGAACAAAGGATCGAGGTTGCGGCCCGCGGCATAGGGTTCGAATACCGCGAGCACGACTTGTCTCCAGAAATCCTTCTCTTCCCCCGAAGTGATTTTCCGATCTTTTTGTACTTTTCCGAATACTTCGTAAAATCTCTTGTCCACTTCTTCGTCTTGGACAGACAAGCCGAATTCGCGGGCGGTTTTTGCGTAAACCGCACCAACGGATGGCCAAGGGCGTATGAGAGTACCGGCCGCATCGACCGTAATTACATGGGTGGGGTTCGACATCCGTTCAGTTTTTGTTTTGTTTGAAAGTTGGGAAATGAAAAAATCGCAAAGGAATCATAGTCATTAATAAAACATACTGAAGCATGCGAGTCTTTCCAAAAGGTTCAGGTCTGTCGGTTGCGTTGTTGGCCGTTTTCCTTGCTGCCTGGATTGCCCCTGCATTCGGACTGAAAAACGGATTGCTTGTTCCCGAGAGATTGAGCCTGGTTGCGGTCTTCGTTATTTTCCTGATCCAAGGATGGAAATTGAACTTGGCACGCCTGAGGGAAGCCTTTGCGGATTTGCGGAGTCTTTTACTTTTGCATTCTTTTGTTTTTTTGGTTCCCGGTTTCCTCCTTTACGGGATTTGTGAGCTTGGGGCGGTCGATCCGCTTTGGAGGCCCGGGCTCTTTTTTTTGGCTATCCTTCCTACCACCATCTCGAGTTGCGTTGTCTACACACGTTTGGCGGGGGGGGATGCCGATGCGGCTCTCGGTCACGCGACCTTTTCCAATTTGCTCGGTATGGTATGGGTTCCTTCGGTCGTGTTTTTTGGTGCATTTGAGCTGTTCAGTTCGCAGGGGATGGAAAAAGATCTGCTCGTTTCTCTCGATCTTCTACCCGATTTTTCCCTGACGGTCTTCCTTCCGATCCTCATCGGTTGGTGGGCGAAAAACAAACTTTTCTGGAGCTTTCTGCCCGACGATTCTTCTTGGTTGGAGAGGATTCCGGTCGCTTGTATTTTGCTGTTGGCTTACTTTTCGTTTTGTTCGCTTTTCGATGAGTTTGGAAATGAATTGTTCGGTCGAAGTTCGGTTTTTTTGACGATAGTCGTGCTCGCTTTGTTGTTGGGTCTTTCCTTCTTGGCTTGGGGGCTAAGTCGGTTGGTTTCCGGTTCCGGAAAGGCGAGGGTGGCCTTCTTGTTTTGCGGTTCACAAAAATCCCTGGCCCTTGGATTGCCTTTGGCTCAGACCTTATTGGGTTCGGGGGACTCTTCGCTCGGATTGTTGATTTTGCCTTTGGCCATATATCATTTCGGGCAACTGGTGCTTGGAGCCTTTTTGATCGGACCCTTGGGGCGGTGGACGAAATTACGTTAACAAGATTTTGTCTTTTTGATTGAAGCGCAGGCGCATACGTATGATGAACACTGCGTGATCTGCAAAAGTTTCAAGGACAAAGAGAAGATGAGACGGGCCGGCCGCTCGGCGGCAACCGTGCTTGATCGTCTATGCCAGGTCGTCAAACCTGGAATGAGCACCTTGGAAATCGATGAGCTTGGCGGCCAACTCATGGAGGAAATGGGAGTCGAAAGCGCCTGCAAGGGATATCGCTCGGGACACCGTGTCTTTCCTTCCTATACCTGCCTTTCGGTGAACGAAGAGGTGGTTCATGGAATTGGGGTGGAGAACCGAGTGTTGAAGGAGGGAGACGTGATCTCGGTGGATGTTTGCATTCGGGAGGATGGGATGATCGGGGACAATTGCAGAACCGTGCCGGTGGGCATGGTGAGCCCCGAGGTCAGTCGTTTGCTAAAAGTAACGGAAGAATCTCTCTATCTTGGACTTAGTCAAGCCTTGCACAAAAATCGAATCGGCGACGTATCCGAGGCCGTCCAATCGCACGTCGAAAAAGCGGGCTTTGCGGTCATTACCAATTTCGTGGGGCATGGGGTCGGCCGTTCCTTGCACGAGGATCCCCAAATCCCAAACTTTGGAAAGGCCGGGACGGGTTCCAAATTCAAAAAGGGAATGGCGATTTGCATTGAGCCCATGGTAAACATCAAAAGCTCGCAAATCCGGATGGCCAAGGATGGTTGGACTGCTTTGGCCGTGGATGGGTTGCCTTCCGCTCATTTCGAGCATACTTTACTCGTCGACGAGGGGAAACCCGAGATTTTAACGATTCCGGAAGGTCATGGAGAGGCGGAGGATTTCTTCGCTTCGAAATTGGCTGAAGTAGCCTGATACTCTTTTCTTATGCTGAAGTTGCTCGCAGATTCGGTCTTTTCATTCGACGTGGAATGGATTCCCGACCCGAAATCAGCGGAAATCCTTCAGGACACCCCCCCGGCAGACGGACCCGGAGAAGAAGCCCGGGCATCCTTCGAGGCTCTCTGGGCAAGCGCTCGGAAGGATGGACAACCCGAAGATTTTCAGCCCTATCTCAAGACCATTCTTTGTCGAATCGTATCCTTGGCCGGAATTCTACGCGAAAAAGTCCCGGGCGGGGATTGCTCGCTCAAGCTCGTTTCTTTACCCGTGGATCCGGCTGATCCCTCCAAATGCGACGAAAAGGTCTTGCTTGTCAATTTCCTCAAGTCGGTCGGACGAAAGAAACCTCAACTGGTTGGTTACAATTCCGCCCAGGCGGACGTTCCGATCATTGTTCAACGTTCGATCGTCAATGGTTTGCCGGGTTTCGGTTTTTCCGATCGTCCCGACAAACCATGGCTGGGTGTCGATTATTTCGATGCCCGCAATTCGGAGTACAACGTCGATCTTGCCGACGCCATGGGACAGTACAAGGATCGCCCCTCCTTGCATCAAGCGGCCACCTTAAGCGGGATACCCGGTAAAATCGAGGTGAGTGGAAGTTCGGTTGCCGAAATGTGGCTCCAGGGAAAGCTTGCCGAAATCGTGGCTTACAATGAGTTCGATGCCTTTACCACTCATCTCCTTTGGGCTCGTTTGGCTCATTTCTCAGGTCTGCTGAGTTCGGACCAGTACATGC
The DNA here is from genome assembly GCA_002722545.1 of Opitutia bacterium. Lineage (GTDB taxonomy): Bacteria > Verrucomicrobiota > Verrucomicrobiia > Opitutales > Seribacteraceae > Seribacter. The sequence goes on from PBMI01000063.1 coordinate 12,147, forward strand.
GCGAACAAGAACGCGTAAGGGAGTTGCTGAAGGAGGAAATTTCGGCCGGCAAGGTTCATTTGGAAAAATTCGTGACCGAATGGGACCGTTTGTTGGCCATGACGGGCCAAAACTGAAGTTTTGGGAAATATAATTTTATATTTGTCGGTTTTGTTTAATTGTGGCGCAACGGATGTTTGCCAATTTTAATTTCCTGGACAAACCAACACCATGAATACGCTTAGAAGAGCAGCTGAGAATCCAACCCTTACCATCATATGACTGAATCGGAACAAGCCGAAGACGCCTTGGCGCGTCTGAATGAAACACGCGATCGCCTTCTCGTTGAAATACGCAAAGGCATAATCGGGCAGGATGAAGTGATCGAGCAATTGTTGGTTACTTTGCTTGCTCGAGGGCATTGCCTCCTTACGGGGATCCCCGGGTTGGGGAAGACCTTGCTGGTGAAAACTTTGTCTCAATGCCTGAGCTTGAGCTTCAAGCGCATTCAGTTTACCCCGGATTTGATGCCGGCAGACGTCGTGGGTACCGAAGTCGTGGACGAGGATCCGGCTACGGGCAAAAGAAGTTTCCGCTTTTCGGCCGGTCCCATTTTCGCAAACGTCGTTTTGGCCGACGAAATCAACCGGACTCCTCCCAAGACTCAAGCCGCTTTACTGGAGGCGATGGAAGAAAGGCAGGTGACCGTATCCGGAGAAACCCGTCCTTTACCTCCTCCCTTCCTCGTGCTGGCTACACAAAACCCAATCGAGTTGGAAGGTACTTATCCTTTGCCCGAGGCACAGCTCGACCGTTTTCTTCTCAATCCGGTCATTCAATACCTTTCCACCGAAGACGAAATCAAGATGGTCAGTGAGACAACGGGAGTGGACAGGGAAGCTCCACAACCTGTCCTGGAAGCGGAGGATATTCTTACCCTTCAGTCCTTGGTCCGCCAAGTGCCGGTTTCGGCAAACGTCGTGGCCTATGCAGTGGGATTGGTTTCGGCAAGCCGGCCAGTCAGCGAGGACTGCGACGAATGGACGGCCAAACGGGTGAAATGGGGAGCCGGTTCCCGCGGAGCTCAGGCTTTGATTCTTGCGGCCAAGTCGCGAGCTTTGCTTGCCGGTCGAGCCAATGCTTCCAGGGAAGACGTCAAGACCATGGCCAAGTCCTGCTTGCGTCACCGGATTTTACCAAGCTTTTTTGCGGATTCCGAGGGTTTGAGCTCGGACGAGATCATCGATCATTTGCTCGAATCCGTTCCCTCCTGATTTTGAGTCGCTTTTTGGACTGTGGTTAAATCAGCCGAGAACTCCCTACTTGATCCTGTTCATCTGAAAGGGATCGAGGACTACTCCTTGCTCGCTCGCGTGGTCGTGGACGGGGCAATGCCCGGTATCCATCGGAGTTTAAGGCAAGGCCGAGGTAATGAATTCTTTCAGTATCGCCCTTATGAGCGGGGAGAGGACATGAAGGTCGTGGATTGGAAAGTCTATGCCAAGCGTGACGAGTTGGTCGCCAAGACTTTTCAGGAGGACACTAATTTCACCCTTTATCTAGTAATTGATGCGAGCGCGTCCATGGGATATCTGGGAAAGAGGGCTTCGTGCTCGAAACTTCGTTACGCCAAGATGCTCGCCGCATGCTTCGCTTACTTGGCCCATCGGCAGGGTGACCGTTTCGGTCTGTTCGCCTATTCGGATGAAGTGCAACAATGGATTCGTCCTTTGTCCGGTAGCGGGCATTTGAACCGGGTGCTGGTTTCCTTGGATTCCCTTGAAGCAAAGGGCGAAAACGATCATGAAAAAGCGTGGGACAAATTGGCAAGCGGGTTGCCGGGGCGATCCATGGTCGTTTTTCTTTCCGATTTTCTCGAGGCAGAGGATACTTTGAGCGAACGTTTGCGTTTTTCTTTGTCCGCGCGGTACGAGTGTCTTTGCATGCAGATTCTTGATCCGGACGAGGTTGATTTGCCTCATGAGGAAGCTGTCCGTTTCGCTGAGATGGAAGGGATTCGGGAGATTTCAAGCGCCCCTCCCGCGATACGGAAAAAATACCAAGAGGACATGGGGGCGTTCATCGAGGATCTTCGTGGTAAACTGGCATCGGTGTCCACTGAGTTCGAAAGTTTGCGCTCCGATCAGGAATTGGGTCATGCGTTGCGTCGTTTTTTGGGTATTAGGAACCGGAAGGTCTGATGAAATCGATTGCCCAAGATGATTGAGTTTGCCCAACCGGCAGCCTTTTGGACGGCTTTAGCTGTCGGTTTGCCCATTTTGGCTCATATGGCCTATCGTCAGGTTACCCGCAAGCATCCGTTTCCATCCCTCCGCTTCATCCGCCCGGCGAGAATTCCAAGAACCGGGAGAAAAAAGCCCTCCGATCTCCTTTTGCTCCTGCTTAGGATTCTCTTGTTTCTTGTTCTTTCGGCTTTGTTGGCCGATCCCTATTGGTTGCCCGAGACAAGTCCGGATGCGAAGCAGGAGGTGGGGAAAGAGACCTTGCTCGCCATCGATCTGAGTCCAAGCATGGAAGGTTGGGGTGGATTGGAGCAAGCTCGCGGTCTTGCTTCAGCCATAATCGAGAAAGAGAAGGGAAAGATCGGGCTCGTTACCTTTGGTCAGGATATTCTCGGCGAGTGGAAACCAGGAACCGACAAGAAAGAATTATCTTTAGTGGTGGAGGGCTTGAGCCATGATTGGAAAAAGGGAAACGCTCAGATTCTGCTAGACCGGGCAACCGGGGTCTTTTCGCCTTCTGCAACCGCGAAAAAACTTGTGGTCATCAGTGACTTTCAACAGTCGGATTGGCAAACTGCATTCAGAGACTTGCCCGAATCAGGAGTTGAGGTGGAGTTGCGCAGAGTCGGTTCAGATGAACCCCAAAGCAAGCGTTCGGGAAACCTAAGCGTGGTGGAAGCCCGAGCCGTACCTGCGGGACCAGGAAAGGTCAGAGTCTGGACCGTCATCCGCAATTGGGACGATGCACCCAAAACCGTTCCTTTGGTTTTGAGCGCCGGAGGGGAAATTCAACAGCGACAAGAGGTCGTCCTTCCCCGCCTTGGCTCGGCTCAGGCGCAGTTCGTCTTGAAGGCAGATGATTTTTCCGGAGCATCGGTCGAGCTTGAATCCGAAGATTCTTATGCCCTCGATGACAAAAGAGCGCTCTGGCTCAAGTCACCGCCGGCCAGGAGATTCGGGTTTTGGATGCCGGAGGTCGAAGATGGGCAAACCCGCGAAGAGCGTGATTTTCTCAAGACTGCGGTTTCCAGTGCCGGAGACAATGGATGGAATCGCTGGGATTGGGCTCAGGATCAGGCGGACGGGATGAGGTTGGGGGATGATCAGTCCAGTATCGAGCTTCTCCTTGTCATTGGTTTGGGAGGTTGGTTTGAGGAGCAAGAACTTGGACCTGTTCTGCAAGCTTTTCTGGAGGGGGGAGGGACTGCCGTTTTGACCCCGGGCCAACCCTTTGCCCAAAGCGCTTCGGTGATCCGTGACTCCGATTTGTTCTCCTTTAAATTCCTTCGCGTGGCCGGTGGAGCCGTTCGGCTCGGAAACCCGTTCCGAATCAATGCCCTCGAGGAGAGTTCTTCTCTTCGCGCGGTGTTTGACGGGAAGGCCGCTCGGGATTTGTATCTTTCAGCCATTCACCGCTTTGGCATACTTCAGGAGGTAGGGGAGGGCGTGGACGTTCCCATCCGCGATCGCGAGGGTCGGCCTTTGGCTTTGGTTCGCAACTTGGATGGAGGGGGACGCATCGTATTCCTTCCTTTTCGAATGAATACTTCTTGGACTGATTTGCCGTTGCGCAACTCCTTTCTTCCTTTGCTCATGGAGCTTTCTTTCGGGAACCGGAAGGCGATCCCTTCAAGAGCTTGGCCGGTTCTTGAGCCAGGAGGGACTTGGGGCGAGGGAGAGAATGAATTCAAGGCGGTCGAGCCCGGAGTCTTTCGTTTCGGAGATCAGTGGTTGGAGGTCGTTCCTTCCCTTGCTGAGTCAGTTCCCGAGGTTCTTCTTGGCGATGAGTTGCTGCAGTCCGTAGGAGGGAAGTTTTCCCCTGATCGAAATTCATCTCAGGTTGACGAAGTCGGAGAAGAAGAGCGGGAACCCTTGTGGTTGTGGTTTGCAATCCTCGCAGCAACTCTGTTGATTATAGAGATGCTTTGGTCACGACCTACTCAAGACGCTTTAAAGAAAGGTGATTCCGCACATGCCTGAGTTCATTAAATACCTCAGGCGTGAATCGCTTTTGTACTTTTTTGCCGGAACTTTGGCGGCAGTCGTTGCCGGGGTGGTTAGTTGGCCACTTTTCCTTTACGCATTGGATGCGTATGATTCGATCGTTCCAATCCGAGAGAGCGAAGCTTTCGGCATGGTGGTTGCAACCGGTTCTTTGTCGCTGGTCGTATTTCTCGTCTTGTTCATTTGGTCCTGCCGAAAAAAGCCTTCAGCCGAAGAAGTCGCCCGTCAAATCGAGAGGGCCAACCCCGAACTAAGAGACCTTCTTAATTGCGCCGTCGAATTACAGGGAAAATCAAGAAACGGTCAACTGAGCTTCATGGAAGACCGGGTCGTCCGTTTAACCGAAAGCAAGGCACGGGAAATTGCCTGGAGTAACGGCACTCGACCCAAATCACTTTTTTGGACTGCATTGGCCGCCGGTTTCGCTCTTGGGGGTGTTCTTTCGGCTTGGGGGTTGGAGACGAGTCCTCTGCAAAAAACCTTCGCCTCCTTTTCCGATGAACCCGGACTTACTATTTTCACGACCAAAACCGTGGCAGTCGAGCAAATTCAGTATCCGGCGACCCATGAATTCAGCCGAGGCACCGATGTTTCGATTTTCGCCGACGTGACTCGCGGACACAGGGGGGAAAAGAATGCGTTCATCGAGTTCAAGGAAGATGGCAAGATCGAGAGAATCGAGATGGTTTCGACACCCACCTTGGGGCGATTCGAATTCGTTGCGTCGTCTTTGCAACAGCCTTTTGAGTATCGTGTCCTGACTCCGACCTTGGATACTCCTTGGGAAAGGCTTTCACCTTTTGATCCGCCTGCCATGGTTCAAGCCAAATGGACGGTGTCTCCCCCTTCTTACTTGAAAATGGATCCGTTTGAGCACCTCGGGTTCGGATATTTGCGGGCACCGGAAGGGAGTGTTCTGGAACTTGAGTTGGAGGTCGAAAACAGCCCCGAGCGCGTGGGGGCGACCATTCATGGCTCGGAATCAAACTTCACCCTTGCCCTTGAAGAGCCCACCGTTTTCTCTTATTCCACTGAGCTCCACAATGAATGGACAGCTTACTTGAGCCTGATGGACTTGGATGTCCCGGAACGGGGTTCGGTTCAATATGATGAGTTTACTTTTGCTCCCATTCCGGACGAACCGCCTCTTGTTGAGATAACCGAACCCGCGAAGGATCTTCAACTCGAAGCGGATGCCAGTTTGTTGATCGAAGTCTTCGCTTCCGATGACCATGGGATCGCCGACGTGAGAATCAACGTTTCACACGCCGGTGACAAGGAAGAGGAAACTCTGTTCATCGAGCCTGTTGAAAAAGAGAAAAAATTGAGCTACATACTGGACTTAAGCGAGCGGGCTTTGGCTGTGGGCGACGTCATTACCTACATGGCTTTGGCCATGGACAACAAAGAACCCGAAGGACAGTTGGCCCGTTCGGAAATCTACTTTATCGAGATTCTTCCGCCGGAAGGAAACACCACCGATGGCGAAGGCGAAGGAGATGGAGAACAAAAAGAAATCCCCGTCCGGGATTTCATCAACAAGACCAAGAAAATCATCCGTATGACTTACGATGGATTGATTGAGGATGAAATTGGCCAGGAGAAGAGCTCTTTGGCGATTGGCACGGATGCCCTCGGCCTCAAGCATGCAATGACCAAGGTGTATGATGAAAATGAGGGGCAATTCCCCATTCAGGATGGAATTGATTTGGGTGAATTGCTCAATGAGGCGACCTATCATATCGAGCAAACCGAAATCTATGCAGGTGATCAAATGCTCGAAGAATCTCTCGAGCCATCGGAGAAAACTCTCCGTAAACTTGTTCAACTTTATGCCCTGATGCAAAAGATGCAAAAGCAGAAGTCGAAGGGGAAAGGGAAGCCCAAAAAGAGCGAAGAGACCGCCGATAATCAAGAGCAGCAAGAGAACGAGGATCAACCAAAGGACCCATCGGAAGAATTAAAGGAGTTGGGGAAGGACTTGGAGAAACTCGAGGAATTCGAGGACAGGCAAAAGGATTTGAATTCGGAGATCGGTCGAGCCGCCGGTTCCGGAAAGACGGGGGAACCGAACAAGCAAATTGCCCGTGAACAGGAAGAATTGAGGAGAGAATTAAGTGAGTTACGCGACGAATGGTACAAAAAATCGGGTAGCCTCGGTGAAGTGGGTTCCCTTGATGCGGCTGGGACCGAGATGAAGGATGCTGCGGGAGATTTACGCCGGGATGAACCCCGTGAGGCGCGGCCTCATGGAGATTTGGCGGCTGAGGCGTTGGCCAACGCCATTTCCGAGGTGGAAGGAAAGATGGCTGGTTTGGCTGCCGGAATGGTCGACCAAATGAGTGCCGAAGCGGGTGGTTTGGCATCAAAGCAACGTGAACTTGCTGAAGACACGGGGAAGGCCAAGCCGGGCGAAGGGGAGCCCCTCAAGGAGGAACAAGACGAATTAAACGAGCAGGCCAGGGATCTGCTGGAAAAAATTGATCAGGCAGCTAGATCGTTGGGTAATTTCAATGAAAATGCGACTGAGGATTTACTCAAAGGGGCGAGGGATTCCCGTGAGGATGGTCTTGAGCGCTCCGGTAAACGGGCCGCGAACTCTCTCCTTTACGAAGCATTCCCTCAAGCCAAGCGCGAGGAAGACAAGGTGGCCGGCAACTTGGAGAAGCTTCAGGAAGAACTCAAAGGTGTGGCTGACAAACTTCGGAACTTAGGGAACTCGGCTCTTCAGGATCTCGTCGAACAACTGCGTGAAAGTCAGGAGGAAATCCCTGGAATGGGGGAGAGTGATTTGAAGGAAAAAACCGAGGAGTTGGCCAAAGCTTTGGGGGAATTGCCGAATGCGGAATCGGATGAGAGGCTTTTAAATCTTACGCGTGCCCTCGAACAAGTTCCCATAATGGAGAATCCGACCCAAGCGAAGTCTCTTGCATCTGCTGCGGTTGCGGAGGCTTTGGAGTTGGTCGAGCAGTTCTTTTGGCAGGAAGCCGTGGAAAATCGTCTTCGAAAAAACCAGGAAACTACTGCTGCTCCCGGTCGCTATAAACGGCAGGTCGAGGAGTATTTTCGAAGAATCGCGGAGGGGGAATAGGGATGGGTTTCGATTGGCCCTTGTCTCCTGTTTGGTTGGTTTTTGGGGCTTGTGTGTTCGGGGTTGCCTTGTTTTTTCATGGACGGGCATTGCTCGAAGCGACCATTCCCCGGTTCGCTTGGAAATTGATTGCATTGAGAGCCTTGGCCGGTGCTATTTTTCTTCTTCTCTTGTCAAGGCCTTACGTGGACACCGAGGAGCCTGCCACGAACGAATTCCGCCTGCTTGCTTTGGCTGATCTTTCGGGAAGCATGGAGGTGCGCGACGACCGGGGCGGGCTGAAGAGGATCGAGCAGGTGGGCCCTCATTTGGATTGGAGTGATTCCGTTTCCTGGGTAAGTCGCCAAACGGCTAAGTATGGAAAGGTCGAGAAACTTGGTTTTGCCTTGGATGCAAGCAGGTTGAGGTCTCAATCATGGAGTCGCCCCGAGCTTGGCGAGAAAACTGCTCTGGGGGACGTTCTCGAAAGGGCGCTGCAGGATTCGGAAGGGCAATCACCGTTGGGGTCCGTCGTCGTTTTTACGGATGGGCGAAACAACAGTGGAAAACCGGTGCTTGAAGTAGCCAAGAGTTTCAGGAGTCGGGGGATCCCGGTGAACGTCGTGGGGGTAGGGAAGATGAAGGCGCGTGGCGATCTGTCCGTTCGTTTCTCCGATCGAAAACCAAAGGCGGTTGCCAAGGAAGAGCTTCTCCTCGAATGCGAAGCCACCAACCTGTTTGCTCAAACCCTGGACAGTGCCGTACGGTTATCCTTGGGGAAAAAGGTTTTGCAGGAGATACCGCTCAAGTTGAAATCCGGGGAGTCCCGTTCGATCTCCTTTTCTCCGCTCAAACCCAGGTCGGCAGGGCCACAGCGTTATCGGGTTGAGATCGTAGTGCCATCCGGAGATTCCGACCCTTCCAACGATATGGATTCTTTGCTCGTATTGGTGAAGCCTCCGGACCGTTTTCTTACCCTTTATCTGTCCAATCGGGTTCAACCCTTATATCCTTTCGTGAAGCGAGTGTTGGCTGATGAGGAACGCTTCGAGTTTCGCTCGCTCATTCGAATGAGTGAGCAGGTCTTTCATGCATTCGGAGAGGATCTCAAGCCCGCTTATCCAGATGACCCGTCCTTTTGGATGGATTATGATTCGGTCATTCTCGATATGGAAACCTTAACCGATTTGAATGCGAGTTTGGTTACTTCGCTCAAGGATTTCGTCCAGAAAAAGGGTGGTGGACTTTTGCTCTTCGGTCCTACCGAGAAAGGTCGGGAATTACTCGGTGGCTTGGTTCCCGCAAAAGAGGTCGAGAGGGTTATTGCAAAAGACAACCTGTCCTTGGTCACCTTGGAGGAACCACTTTTCAGGCCCGAGGACAACGTCGATGAAATGAAACCTTTTTTGCCGGGGCGTTTGCCTGGCTTCTTCGTGAAGGAGCAAAACCCGGCTGCCAGGGGGGTAGTCGTCTCCCGCTCCAATGGTCGGTCGGTTTTGAGCGTCCAAGCCTATGGTGCTGGAAAAGTAGCCTATTGGGGGGTTCCTCACGATTGGAGGAGATCAATGAGCGACGAAGCAGGGGCAAGAGAATTCAGGAAGTTTTGGCAAGCCTTGGCTCAATGGTTGGGAACGGGTGGAGAAGACCGTCTGAAGATCGAAGAGAGCGAAAAGCCTTTTCTGCGTGGAGGCGAGACCCCTCTTCGGGTGGAAGCCCTGGGCTCGGATTTCGAACCGTCCATGGATGCAATGGTCAAAGCTCGGGTCACTGGCCCGGATGGATTTGAGAAGACCCTTCAGCTCTACCCGGAAGGTTCGGTCGCGGGGCGCTATGCCGGATCATTCAAACCTACCAGGCCGGGAGCATATGAGGTTAGCTATGAGTTGACTTTTCCCGATGGGGAAGCTTTGGAACGGGAAAGTTATCTGCGGGTTTCGGAGTCGGGGGAAGAGGCCGTCGACGTTTCCTATGCGGAGCGAGACCTTAAAATGTTGACCAAGCTAACCGGAGGGGAGTTTCTGCCCGTTTCTAAAATGAATGCCGGTTGGGAACCTGCGTTTGCCCAAACTTTACCGACCGTTCGAAAGCGTCACAGTTTGTCCGATGCGTGGCTTTTCTTTGTTGTTCTCTTTCTTCTAGCGGGATTAGAGTGGATTATGCGCCGTCAAGTAGGCTTGCGATGAATAAGATTTCCTTTTCTTTGCTCTTCTTTCTTGGACCCTTGCTTCTTGTTTTTTGGGTGCGGGCTCAAGCGCCTTCCCCATTTCTTCAGCCCTCGGCAAAGAATGGGATCGCCGAAGCACCGCAGGACTCGAACGCTTCGGTCGTCAAACCAAAGACAATTCTTCGCTCATCCCAAAGTGAAACGATTCAGCGGGCGGGCCAAGACCTTCGTCACGTCGAGACTGGTCGGCGGGTTGGAGCGGCCAAACTTTTGGGCAAGTACCCCGGTTCTCAGTCCGCTCTTCTTTTGGTGGGGGCCCTTGACGATCAAAGTCCTTTGGTTCGCCGTGCAGTCATGGTTTCTTTGGCCGAGCATGCTTCCAATGGTTACCCGCTCTACGATAAATCCTTGGTTGAGAAAGTTTATTCCAAGTTGGGTGATTCCGACGTAGAGGTGAGACGCGAAGTCTCGACCATGATTCCCCGTTTGGTGAGCGGTTTGAGGCGCAGTGGGGTCGAGGTTATTGAAGTGAACGGGCGTAAGATCTTCCGATCCGTACCTCCCACTGTTCGAGCCGATCTGCTGCAAATTACCCAAAAGGCTTTTCTCGATCCGGATGCTATCGTTCGGCAAAACGTTTTAAAGTATCATATCTACTTGGGTGTGCCTTTGCCTGTTGCGACTTTGGAGAAACTTTTGGGGGATTCTGATTTGGGAGTTCTTCTTACGGCCCTTGATCGGATTACGTCGAACGCAGGTCGCCCGGTGGTGGTGGGACGAATCGAAGAGCTTTCCCGGCATCAGGATCGTGGGATTCGTCTCAAGATCGTTTCGGTGGCTCGAGACGCGAACCGTTTTCATCCTCGTTACCGTTCGATTTTACGGTCTATGATGAACGACGCAGACCCCCAGGTTTTGGCCATGGCGGCGGTTGAGTTGGCTCGGTTTGGCGAACGCATTCCGCAAGCTATCGTAGAGCGTATCAAACAATACCTTTTGGGGGTAGAGGGGATGTCCACTCAGGTTACTACTATTTTGTATGCAATTTCAGCAATGGGAAGCGACGGAATCGGAGTTTATGCCGCTTTGACCGAACACAGCAGCTCTCGGATCAGGAAAGTTTCCTGGCAACGCTACCTGAGTTTGTCCTCCGGGAGGAACAAGCCCGAATTATGGATTCCCGCAACCAGGGACCGGGACAAGGGAGTAAGAGAAGCGGTGCTGAATATGTTGAGGGGGCGCCCGATTGATTTGAGCTCTGAAAATATGGGGGACTTGGTCGATAGCAAATACGCCGACGTGAGGATTTTCGCCGGGCATTCTTTACTGACGGTGAACAAGAGCGTGCTAGGCGAATTTTCATTCGATCTGCTCATTGACGAGAATTCAATCGTTCGTGCGACGACTATTCGGGCCATGGGATCCCGAAAAGTAAAAGGTTGGGTAAAGGTGATGACGAGATCCCTTCTCGACGATGATTACGTTATCCAACAAGCAGCCATGGAGGCTTTGATCGGGGATCGATCGAGTGGAGTTCCCGCACTTCTTGAATTCATTTCGAAAAATCCTCAAAACAGAATCAGTTCTCTTGCCAAAATCCAATTGAGAGGAATAGGAGTAACACCATGATTGTTCGTTGCCTTGCGTTTTTTCTGCTTTTTTCAGTCAGTCACCTTTTGGTAGGGCAAGCCGAACCGGGGGTCCCGGGAGGCGGAATTCGGATCATGCAACTGATGAGGTCCGAAAATACGCTGAGGCGTTATCCGGACGCGTTGCCTAGTTTGCTCAAGATCATGAACCAGCAAACTTTCGCCAAGTTCGATACGGATCCTCTCTTCATCACTTCATTGACCGATGAAAGATTGATTGAGAACCCAATTCTCTACGTCAATTGCGATGAACAGCCTAATCTCGAATTTCCCAAGGAAGAAAGAGATGCCCTCAGGCATTACATGGAGCAAGGTGGTTTCGTTTACCTTGATGCGGGTATCAAGGCATCTTTCCTTGGGGCCGACCTTGGACATAGTTACGCAGCTTGGGAAGAGAGACCCGAAGTGAAAGAGCTTTTCACTCAGGTTTTTCCTGAAAAGGCCTTTGTTCCGCTTCCCCGCAATCATGATCTCTTCCGTACTTTCTTCAAGGGATTGCCTAAAAACGAAGACCTGAAGATCGAGCAGAACCAAAAGCGTTTGCCGGATACGGTTCTGAAGTTCGTCGAACAGGAAAAGTGGCCCCAGGGTACTTATTCGTTCGTCGGGATGAAGGTGAAGGGGCGTTTGGCTTGCGTGGCATCACCCATTTGCGCGATGGGGTGGGGCAAGGATGAGTTCGGTGCTTGGATTCCTCCGATTTCTTTTCGGATTCGGGAATCCGCGGAGAATTTCGACGAAAACCTGAAGCTGGCTTCTTTTAACGGTGGAACCTTTGAGGTGATCCGGGAGGATGGGTTGAAGGACGTCATTTATTCGGAAGTGGGGAATCGGCCGGCATGGGTACGGGAACCGAATGGCAGGTGGCGCATTTTCAAGTACTATTCCGGAGAGGAGATCAGTAATTATGCCCATGCATTTTACTCGAGGCTCGGAATGAACGTTTTTCTTTACGCGCTGCTTCACTGAGCAACTAGCTTTCGGATATGACAAAAAACCCATTTCCCGACCCTCCTCAAGGCAAAGATCTTCTTCTCAAGGAGCGGGTTCCTCCCGTTTTTTGGTGGGTTGGCGCCTTCGCTCTTGCAGGCTTGACCATTATCTTTCTTCCTATGACTTGTTCGACGGATGGCTTGAATCTACCCGATCGTCAAATCGATCCCGTGGAGGGAATGACCGTAGCTGATCAAGACAAAGAACTCGAGTACCGGGAAGATGGTTTGTGGTATGAAGCGGGTTCAAGTGAACCTTTTAACGGAGCCGCCGTCTCCTACTTCGCGGGTGGAAAAATGAAATCGAGAACCAAGATAAAAGATGGAGCGGCTTACGGTTTGATTGAGGAATGGGACGAAAACGGTTCGGTTCGGGGGAATTTGTTCAAGGATGAGTTTGGCAAATGAAACTTGAATTCCGGCTTTTTCGATTGTTTTTTTGCCTAGTGGGTTTTGCTCAAAGCATCCAAGGCCAAGAAGCCGTACCGGAAGTCGAACTGAAAGAAATTCAGGCCCGTTACAGCGCTCAGGAGAATGCGGCTTCTCTTCGTTTGAAAACCAATGCCGAGGACCTGTCGGCCTATTCAGCCAGGGGAGACGCTCGCCTTTTTCTCGGGAACTTCGAGGGGGCTCGGAAAGATTACGAAAAAATGATCGAGCTGAATCCGAAGCTGGACGTTTCCCATTGGAGGTTGGGCATAGCCTATTATTACTTGGAGGAATACGACAAGGCTGCTCGGCAATTCAAGATTTATCACAATTATGATCAGGTGGATCGCGAAAACGGGATTTGGCGATTTATGTCACAGTACAAAGCAAGTGGATTGAAGATCGCTCGCAAGGGGTTGCTTAAGTACGAGAAGGATGACCGACCTCCTTACCCTTGGTTGTACGAAATGTTTGCGGGAAAGCTTCGCCCTGAGGAGGTCTTTTCGGTAATCGAGGAGAAAGCGTTCGACGACCGTTATGAAACCAGGGTTCTGTTTCATGCTTTTCTGTATGTTGGGATTTATCTGGAGTTGACCGAGGGCCGCCAAAAGGCGTTGCCCTACCTCCGTAAAGCAGCCGCGAATGCATACGGTCGGGCAACGGGAACCTATATGTGGCAAGTCGCCAGAATTCACTATTTCTTGAGCAAAGAGAAAATTGAGCGCAAGCCCGCAACGGGCGGAAACATCAGTCCTGAGAACTAATCTTCTCTTCGGGTTTCTTCAATCTGTCGTGCATGATTGCCGAGCAGAGGAGTACGGGGGCCGAGAAGTTTATTAGCGGAATCATCCATATGGTTTCGGCCAGCATCCCGAAGCGGGTATAGACTTTATTGTTTGCGTCGGAAGCAGAAGGGATTCTTTCGGCGATCAGATGCCCGTATTCTTTTCCAAGTAACATACCATTGATCCATACTTGCAGGATTAGTCCGATAGGGGGGAAGAACCAACCGAGTAGGTAAAGAGGCGATACGAGAAAGTTTACGGACAAGGTCATGAGGACGAATCGAGCGGATGAGATCGTTGATCTCATTAAAGGGGGCGGTGGGTTCAATTTCACTTCCGGGTAATGCTCGTCACGAATCGCCTCGACGATTCCATCAAGAAAAAGTCCAAGGTATGCCGCATGGACTGCCCCGAAGAAAAAATAAGCAACGGCCAATAAAAAAAAGGAAACCAGAAACTTGACTGCCGTCTTAATCCAGTCGCCCCAGTCTCCCATCCAGGCGGTCGAGCTTTCCGACAAGGATTCGAAAAACCAATCCACCGCGTTCGTGCCCAAAATCAGCAATGAGATAAGGGATGCGATCGATAGGAGGGTAGACCACAGAAGCGGTTTGAGAATGCGGGGATCTCGAAGTTGGGCGAGGGCCAATAGGTATGAGTTCAGCATGGTTTTGCATGTTGAAACCTTTTGATTGAAAAGAAATTTGCAAGTTTTTTTCGATTGTCGCGCATTTTTCATGTGGACAAATTTGTCAGGGTTTCTAATAAGTTAGGTGTGGAACGGATTATAGGGGGTAATGGCGGATCATAATTATACGGCGGA
>PBMI01000064.1 GCA_002722545.1 Opitutia bacterium
TAGCTTCTCCACTTGACTTATTCCCTCCGAAAAACAGTGGAAAACGATCTTATTCCATCTTATTCCGGATTTTTCGATCAGGACAAGGCAGTCCTCAAAAGCGTTTCTCGAATGTACGATAACCGGCAGATTTCGCTCTCTAGCAAAAGAAAGCTGATGGGAAAAAGCCTGCCGTTGTCGCTCCATGGCAAGGTCAGCATCGTCGGCATCCTTCGGTAGACGAAAATAATCGAGGCCAATTTCACCGACTGCGATCGGGCGAGGTTCCGATGTCCATAGCTGGGGCAAGGCGTCTACTTGCGTAAGCCATTCGCTATTCACGTAACTGGGGTGCAATCCTGCCGAATAGAAGATCCGGTCGGGATAGCTCCCGGCCAAAGAGCGATAGACGCTCCAATCATCCGGGTCGGTTCCGACGGCCGTCATTCTTGTCACCTCATGTTCGGAAGCCCGAACCAAAACCTCTTCGAGAATTCCTTTTTCCCAAAAGCCATTCAAATGGCAATGACTGTCAAACCACGACATCTCCTCGACCAATACGAAAAAAATTGCCATCATCGCCATCCTAAAAAATCTTTTATTTCTCCTGTCTATAAATTTAACCAAAACAAAACCATGGAAGACGTCATTATATTAGGAACCGGTTGCGCGGGGTTCACGGCCGCTATCTACACCGCACGGGCCAACCTCAATCCCTTGATTTTGGAGGGCAAACAACCCGGCGGCCAACTCACCACGACCTCCGAAGTCGAAAATTTTCCCGGCTTTCCAGAGGGTATCGACGGGTATGACCTCATGGACCGGTTACGTAAACAAGCGGTCAAGTTCGGAGCAAGAGTCGAAAATGCATATGTGGACAAAGTCGATTTTAGTGACCCCGTGAAGGTTTTGTACGCCGGGGAACGAAAGTTTGAGGCAAGGACCGTCATTATTGCAACCGGTGCCGCACCGAGGCTTCTGAACATTCCGGGTGAAACTGAAATGTTCGGAGGGAAGGGTGTCACTACTTGCGCAACCTGCGATGGTGCCTTCTACCGCGACATGGAGGTCGTGGTAGTGGGCGGTGGCGATTCCGCATGTGAAGAGGCTTTGTTTCTGACGCGCTTTTGCTCAAAGGTCACCTTGGTTCACCGCAGGGACGAGCTACGGGCTTCGAAAATCATGGCCGACCGAACCCTTGCCCATGAGAAAATCACCCCACTGTGGGATTCGGCCGTCAAGGAGGTTCTCCCTGACCTAGAAGGAAAAGCTCAAGCCATCCTTGTGGAAAACCTCAAGACAGGCAAGGAAAGCAAAGTTCCCTGCAAGGGAGTATTCATCGCGATCGGCCATATTCCCAACACGAGTGCTTTCAAAGATATCATCGCACTCGATGAAAATGGCTATTTTATTTCCGATCCGGGAAGTATGGTCCAAACTTCCATTCCCGGGGTTTTTGTGGCCGGCGATTGCGCGGATCATGTTTACCGCCAAGCAATCACGGCGGCCGGCATGGGGTGCCAATCCGCAATTGAAGCGGAACGCTGGTTGGCCGAACTCAATTAGATTGCTCCGAGCCGGACCCTTCATGACGGCAGGAAACATAGCGTCCCATCTTAAGGAAGCTTCCGTTCGCCTGCCTGACGAAAAGGCCATCCTTTCGGGTAAAACGGGAGGTTTTCCCGATAAATCTTTCCTCGAACTTTATCGGGACGTCAAAACTACCGCCGCATTTCTTAAGTCAAAAGGGGTTGGCAAGGGGGACAAAACCTTGTTGTTCGTGCGATCCGGATATGAATTGATCGTCCTTGCCTTTTCACTTTTTTTCATCGGGGCGGTACCCATCATCATTGATCCGGGCATGGGGCTTAAATCGCTTCTTCGATGCATCCAGTCGACCCGGCCATCCCATATGGTGGGGATCCCCTTGGCTCACTGGGTCGGCAGGTTTTTTCGAAAACCCTTTCAAAGCGTTCGCAATCGCATTCTGGTCCATCCGGAAACTTTTTTTTCAGATGCCTTGGAGGGCCTCACTGGGAAAGATTTGATTCCCGTGAACAGTTCCCCCGACGAACTTGCCGCCATTGTTTTTACCTCCGGGTCAACAGGTCCCCCAAAAGGCGTTTGCTACATGAACAAAACCTTCAATGGGCAAATCCGCATGCTCAAGGAGAATTTCGGAATGCAGGAAGGAGAAGTCGACATGGCCACCTTGCCCATCTTCGCGCTTTTCAACCCAGCGCTCGGAATTACGACCGTAATCCCGGAAATGAATCCGAGCCGACCCGCCAAAGCTTCGGCCGAAAGCCTCGTCGAAACCTTGCAGACCTATGAGGTGACGACCGCCTTCGCCTCCCCGGTCATAGGTAGAAAAATCGCCCATTGGTGTATGGATAACAAAACCAGGCTACCCTTGATGAAACGTTTTTTTCTGGCTGGAGCTCCCTCCCCTCCTCAACTGGTCGAGGATTTGGCGTCCATCATGGAAAACGGCAAAGTGATTATTCCCTACGGTTCTACCGAAGCCCTTCCGATATCATTCTGTGATCACCTTGATGTCATGAAGAGCAGAAAGGGAACCGAAAAAGGGCAAGGCTCCTGTCTGGGCAAACCCTTGCCCGGCGTATCCATCAAATTGTTCCCTGTTTCCTCTTCTCCTTTCGCTCCTGACCCAAAGGAGGTTCAGGACGATCAGGTCGGAGAAATCTGCGTTGCCGGTCCCACCGTAACGGAGGAGTATTATCGAATGCCCGGAGCCACGCTTGATTCCAAGTTCAAGAAAGAATCCAAAACCTATCACCGAATGGGAGATTTGGGGTATTTCGACGTAAATGGCAATTTGCGTTTTTTGGGACGCAAGGCCGAACGAATCGAAACAAGCGACGGACCATTGGAAACGGAAAAGTGCGAACCAATCGTTAACTCGATCGAAGGTGTTCGAAGATCGTCTCTTATCGGCATAGGCCGCAAAAACCCAATGGAAGCTTGCATTGTAGTAGAGCCAAAAAAGGGCTTTGGGAACAGCAAGGCCAAAGAGATCTTGCGTCGGGAAATTCTGGACAAGCTCCGGAACAGTTGGCCCAAGCATAACATTGAAAAGGTTTTTTTTGAAAAAGCGCTTCCCGTGGATGCCCGTCACAACGCTAAAATTCATCGACTCTCGCTCGCTAAAAAATGGACGCGAAAGTTGAATCGATGAAAACACGTCTCTTCGCTTCATGCAGATCTTAGTAACAGGAGGAACCGGTTTTATCGGGCAATCTCTGGTAAAAAAACTTTTGAAACAAGGGCACGAAGTTCGGATCGTTGCTCGTTCCACTCCCCCTTCCGATGATAAACAACCCGCTGGAGTTACCTATCATTCCTGTGATCTTTCCGCCCAACTACTTCCTTCATCGGCCCTTTCCGGGGTGGACTTGATTTTTCACGTTGCCGCAAAAGCGGGCGTTTCAGGTAATTATTCCAGTTATCATTCGGCCAATTATCAAGCGACACTCAACGTGCTCGAAGGTTGCCTTTCAAGTGGTGTTCCGCGGCTTGTCTACACGAGCACTCCAAGCGTAACTTTTTCGGGCAAACCGATACGCGCTGGGACGGAATCCCTTCCCTACGCAAAAGACAAAGTTTCATATTATTCACTGACCAAGGCTATGGCCGAGAAGGCCGTTCTGGAAGCACATGGTTCTGGGAAACTACAAACCCTCGCCCTTCGCCCTCACCTCGTTTGGGGAGAGGGGGATCCCCATCTCCTACCGCGCGTTATCAGCCGACACAAGGCAGGTAAACTAAAAATCGTCGGGGACGGGAAAAACATTGTCGACCTGACCCACGTCGACAATGTTTGCCATGCCCATCTTTGTGCAATGAAAACCTTGCTCGAAGATGGTGATGCAGGAGGCAAGGCTTATTTCATCGGACAGGAAGAACCTGTTCTTCTGTGGCCATGGCTAAACAATCTATTTTCTGAAATAGGCCTCCCTCCTCTCGAAAAAAGCATCGGGTTCGGCCAAGCTCACTTTGCCGGATTGGTGATGGAAAAGGTTTGGCGACTTCTTCCTTTCGATAGTGACCCTCCCATGACTCGATTCGTTGCCTGCCAACTGGCTCACGACCATTGGTTCACGTCCCAATCGGCAAAAACCGACCTTGGATACGAGCCTTTGGCCAATATGAAGCAATGCATGGAAAAAACTCTTCCCTGGCTTCGCAAGCTCTGATCTTCAGGCCACCGAACGGTTGAATTCCGCAAGAAGACAGGCAGCGCTTGCGTTCAGGTTCAAGGAACTGGCTTGCCCTTCCATCGGAATGCAGACCCATTCCTTGATCCGCTCCTTCCAAAATTCACCCAAACCTTCTTTTTCGCTTCCCAGCACAAAGGCCGTGCCCTCACCCAACCCCAAATTCCAATAGGGCTTCGAAGACTTGGCGCTCGTTGCGACAACCCTAAGGTTCTCTTTTTCAAGCCAAGAATAAACTTCTGTCTTGGTTCCCGCATTCACCTGCAAGCTTGCCATTAGTCCGCGGGAAGAACGAACGACGTTTGGATTGAAAAAATCCAAAAAGGGTTCCGAGAGCAACAAATGGGTAACACCAAAGGCTTCGGCCGTCCGTAAGATCGCACCCAAATTTCCGGGTTTCTCAACCTCGTCGAGTACAAGTACGAGCTTGGGTGACTCTGCTGCGGAAGGTAAACCCAGAGCCCAGGTTTCCGCAACGGCGAGCATACCGCCCGGTTCATTTTTGTAGGATGCTTTTGCAAAGGCCTCGGGGCTCAACTTAATTGCAAAACAACCAGACTCGTTCCGTGCCTCTAGAAATTCCAATCCTTTCTCGGTTTCAGCAAAACTCTCGCAATAGTAAACTTCACGAACTTTCCTGCCAGCCTTGAAAAGAGCTTCCACCTCGGTGATGCCTTCCGCTACGAAAACGCTCAGTTCCCTTCTCCTCCTCGGCGACTGGCGTAACCGGACCAACTCTTTTACCTTTGGGTTCGTCGTACTCGATATAATCTCGTTCACATGATTGAAAAAAAGGGTTTTGCCTCTCGAGGGCGAGCCCGTTACGAAGAAACTTCATGCAAGATCCTCCAAGAGGCTTTATCGACCACCCCTACCCCTATCATCAGGAACTCGAATTGGTAATTGAAAGCGTCACCAATTTGGGATTCGGCATCGCCAGAGATGATGGTTGGGTCATACAAGTTCCCTTCACCCTTCCGGGGGAGACAATCAAGGCGAAGATCTATCGGAACCATAAAAACTATTCCGATGCCGATTGCGTGGAGATCCTCGACCCCTCGTCCGACCGGGTCGAAGCCGAATGCGAACTGTTCGGGGTTTGCGGTGGATGCCAATACCAAGCCGTTCGATACGAAACTCAACTGGAATGGAAACGCAAACAAGTCAAAGATAGTTTCAACAGAATTGGCGGGATTGATCTCGAGGTTGAGCCTGTCGAACCCTCCCCAAAAACCTACGGGTATCGGTCCAAGTTGACCCCCCACTACGAAAGAGCGCGTGCATCGGAAAAGAGGAAAGTCGGGTTTCTCAGGCACGGATCGCGAAAGATACTCATAGATGTCCCGCAATGCCCGATAGCGACGGAAGCCATTAACGATTCCTTGCCCGCCGCCCGGGAGGAAATCCACCTGATACAGGGTAAGAAAAAAGGAGGCACTCTTCTTTTGCGGGACACCCCGGAAGGAGTCGTCACCGACCCCAAAAAAACCGCCAGCGAGAGGGTGGGCAACTTGCTTTTTCAATTTAGGGCCGGAGAGTTCTTTCAGAACAATCCTTTTATTTTGCCCAAGATGGTCGAACACGTAATTGGACAAGCTAAAGAAAAAAAACCTGAGTTGCTAGTGGATGCCTATTGCGGAGGCGGCTTGTTCAGTTTGTCCGCAGCGGATTATTTTGAACGGGTAGTGGGGATAGAAATAAGTCGAGAAGGCTTTGAGTGGGCTCGATCCAACGCGCTTTTGAACAAAATCGACAATGCGGAATTTCTCTTGGGCGACGCATCCACTATTTTTGAGGAACTGGAAAACTGTAAACAAAGGTGTTCCCTCATCATCGATCCACCAAGAAAAGGATGCGACGAAGATTTTCTCAATCAAACTTTGGAGTTTCGCCCGGAACGCATCATGTACGTTTCCTGTGACCCCGCCACTCAGGCACGGGACGTTCAAAAACTAATTGAGGGAGAATACCGCATCCTTCAATCCAAGCCATTCGACCTGTTTCCTCAAACCCGACACATCGAAAACGTCGTTACCTTGGAGCTCAGCTCACCGATCGATCCCTAAGCCAAGACGGGGAAGAGAATTGCCGTACAAGGGGTACCCGGCCTTTCGAGAATTCTTCGGGCCAATCAAGGTATTCAGGCTGCTCATCGACCAAAGCAGAGATTTCCTCGATGAAAGTCGAAAAAAACTTCTTATCATCGAAGGATGAAAGCAAGGTCCGATCCATCGTCCCTTGTATCAAAACTCCCGACCTTGTTCTTTTCATTGCCGCACCGGCTATTTTTTGGATGCCGTCCTCACTCATGAGATCCCTTGCAACCGGCTCGCGAAAACAATCGCCCGGTATTCCCTTTTGCCTTGATTCCGGACAGGGCTTCAGTGAGACCGCGAGATCTTGCGCTTTCAGGCATCGGGACATTGCCTGATGTATCTTTTCGTAAAGATCAAGAGCCGGCATGGCAAAAGAGTGATGCCCTCTCGGCAAGACCAAGCAGTAAGTCCAGTCTTTGCCGTGCCTCACGATTCCACCGCCCGTAGGCCTCCTCACGGTCTGCCCGATTTCATCCTCAATATGCTTTCGAACCCATGCCCAATCCTGACCATACCCAAAGCTTGCTTCCGGCTCGACCCAACCGTAATGCCTGAAAGAAGGGGTTTTCGGTGCGGATTGGTCGAGAAAGAGCCACCAGTCGGAGGCCATGTTTTCAGGACCGTTTTCGATCCGCGTTGGAAAGATGCGCAAGCTCATGGGAAAAAGTTCAAAATCTGGCCACGTATCTGGTCGGATCGTCGGCGTTTTCCCTGTACCAACCGTACAATTGGGCAGGTATGGTTAACTCTGCGAGCTGCTCTTCCAGGTCAGCTGGACGGGTCTTTAGTTTGCCGACCAGCGGGTTCAGCTCAAAAGTAAGGTGAGCGGGACGGTTTGCAATTTCAGCAGGGGCTTCCTTCCTGCTGCCTCTCTTGAGATGATTGGAAGAAAAACCGAAGCGGTCCAAAATGCGAATACCCAATTCGTATCTGCTGACCTCCTCGCTTCCCGCCCAATGAAACAAGCCGTTTAAATTGGAACGCTCCAGTAGTTCGACCATCGCTTCGGCCACGTTTCCGGCAGAGGAAGGTTGGCGGATCTCATCATCGAAAAGAAGGGGCGGCGAACCTGTTGCCAACCCATTGAGAATTCGCTCATGAGGGCTGCGCTGTCCACTTGGGCTGTTTCCGTTAAGCAAAGTCACCCGCAAAACAATCAGGTTATCGTCGGTAGTAGCGAGAACACTCTTTTCCGCTTCCAGTTTTTGCCGTCCGTATTCCGTCAAGGGATTGGGCAAGTCGGTGGAGCGATAAGGAGACTGAGTCCCGTCAAAAACCATGTCCGTGGATACGTGAAGGAAACGAGCGCCCAAATGGGCTGCTATTTCAGCCAAGCGTGTCGTTGCCACCACATTAATCGCATGAGATTTCCGGGGTGATTCGTTCACCGCATCGGGAGATGAAATTGCCGAGCAATTGATGATCGCGTCAGGCCATTCGTCGAGCAAGGTTCTGGTAAGATTTTGATCATCGGTTATGGAAAGGGGCGTCACACGACCAATGCCCTTCAATTCATCCGAACCGTTTCCCGAAAAGGAAACCAAATTATATCTTCTGCGAAGGACGGCTTGTCCCACCGACCAACCCAAAAGACCCGTAGCTCCAAAAAGTGCAACTTTCACACACCATGATAAACCTTAGCAGGAGAGATTTCTCAAGATATAACAGCTTATTCCTTGATTGGAGGCTTTTCTGCAGTTAGATTGAATTCAATTACATGAATCTATCCCAACTTGCGAATCTTCGCATACTGGACCAACCGGTGTACCAACCTGGCAAGCCTATCGAGCAAGTCGCCCGAGAGCATGGCTTCAAGCCGGAAGAGGTCTGCAAACTCGCTTCGAACGAGAATCCCTGGGGTGCCTCTCCCTCTGCGCTGAAAGCAGGCAAGGTGGCCCTTGAATCCGTTTTTCTATATCCAGAAGGGAGCGGTTTGGATCTTAGAGAAAAACTTTCCCAATACCATGGACTCGATTCCAACCAATTCATTTTGGGGAATGGATCCAACGAGATTATTGAACTGCTTGGGCATGTTTTCCTTAAGCCCGATGATGAGGTTTTGGTGGGGGCGCATGCCTTCGTGGTCTACAAGCTCGTCGCTTTGCTCATGGGCGCTAAACCAATAGAAGTTGCGATGCCCAACCTGACCCATGACTTGAAAGCGATGAGAGAGGCGGTATCGGAAAGGACAAAGTTAATTTTTCTTCCCAGTCCGAACAACCCGACGGGCACCGCCAACACCATTGCCGAAATCAATGAGTTCGTCGCCTCCTTGCCAGATCACGTCATTTTCTGCCTGGACGAAGCTTATGCAGAATACCAGGAAGATCCCTTTTGTCTTGTCCCTTTTATCCGCAACGGTCGCAAGGTCATTGCAATGCGCACCTTTTCAAAAATCCATGGGTTGGCGGGGTTGAGAATTGGCTATGGGTACGGATCTTCGGAAATGATCAGTTTGTTGCAACGGGCACGCCAACCATTCAATGCCAACTCGATCGCTCAAGCGGCGGCCATTGGAGCTTTGGAGGATGAGGATTGGGTCGACCTTTGCAGGAGAAGAAATCGCTCCGGGCTTCAACAAGTAAAATCGGGGTGCGCAAAAATAGGACTTGATGTTGTTTCCAGCGAAGCCAACTTCCTCCTTGTCGGGGTTGGAGATGGAAAGAGGGTTTTTGAAGAGTTGCAGGCCAGGGGTATCATTACCCGGCCAATGCCGCCCTCCCTGAACGAATTTCTGCGTATTTCCATCGGAACAGAAGAACAAAACGAGAAAGTTTTGAAAGTCCTCGCCTCTGTTATGAAAGAAAGAACAGCTGGATTGTGACCGAATATATACAACTCTTGGCTCCTTGGATCATTCTTACCGCATGGAACTTGTACGTTGGTCTTTACCGCACCCACGTCGACCGGGTCCGAGCGGGCCTGTCTCCATCTCCAAGTGAAGAAAACAGGTTTTCAAAGCTGATAGGCTCTTTGCTCACGACTCCAAATCAGGATAGGCCT
Source organism: Opitutia bacterium (assembly GCA_002722545.1). Taxonomy (GTDB): domain Bacteria; phylum Verrucomicrobiota; class Verrucomicrobiia; order Opitutales; family Seribacteraceae; genus Seribacter. The sequence continues at coordinate 9,317 of PBMI01000064.1, forward strand.
TTCCATGTTGAAGCAGCACTGTTGTCTTGTTTGCAAGTGATTCTCGGCTTCCTTCTTTTCATCAAAGGGGCATCGGAAATGGGGCAGGAAACATTTTCTTTTGGTGAAGAAGGTACAGTGGGTTACGTCGTTTCCAGCTTCGCTTTCACTTTGGCTTTCCTTTGGGAAAGACTTTTTGCAAACCTGATTCCAAGAAGAATAGCATCGGGGAAGCACCTCGACTTCCATCTCAAGGCTGGCTTTCCACTTATGTTGCTCGTTCGGTTTTTTTGCATGCCTTTCAGTTATGTGGTCAACCTGCTCCAGCAATCAATTTTATCCATTGCGCCCCAGACGGATGAGAATAAAAACGAAGGCAACGAAGTGGCCGAACACATCCGTACTTTGGGGATGGAGAGTTCGAATATGGATCCCGAGGTTTTTGAGATTGTAGGAAACACACTTGAAATGAGCCAGCTTAACGTTCAGGACGCAATGGTTCCAAGAAACCAAGTTCAGGTTCTCGATGATCACGACACCCTCGAAAAAAATATGGAGATCGCCCGAACCTGCGGGCACACCCGTCTCCCGCTTTGCATTGGAAACTTGGACCATTGCCTTGGGATCATACACGTCAAATATGCTTTTCGCCTTTTAAGCGAAGGCATTCCCATTGATCTTCGATCGTTGGCCAAGGCTCCGGCCATGCTATCCAAGTCCGACACTCTTCCTGTAGCCTTGAGGAAGATGATGAAATGGAAAGTTCATATGGCCTTGGTTCGAGATGAATTCGGGGGCATAGACGGGGTTATCACCCTGGAAGACATGCTCGAAGAAGTTGTGGGAGAAATTCAGGATGAATTCGACGCGGATGAACACTCCGTCGAAAAAATCGGCGAAGGAAGATGGAGAGTTGCGGGCCTTACTCCGGTTCACGAATTACCCGATGAATTGAAGTTGGATGAAAACGGGAACGAAGATGAGTTGACCAGTTTCGGTGGGTTCGTTACGCGCGAACTTGGCAGAATTCCCGAAAAAGGAGAAACCGTAGGACTTCAACATTTGAAAGTCACCATTCTTGAAGCGGACGACATGCGAGTGCTTAGCGCGGAAGCAACCTTGGCGGACGAAATTCCGCCTGCTCAAGAGGAATAAATCGCCTACACTTCTCGGGGAAACAATATTGTTTTTTCCCCTAGTTTTTTTTCAGCCAATCGATGATCCCAAAAAAGATCGTCATTCCAAGAAACGGAAGGCGACAACCCCAAGCGATCATTGATTTTTTCATGAACCGACGGCATGACCGGAGCAAGCATGGTATTCGCCAAACGAAGAGATTCGATCATTGTTCCCAGACAGGTTCTCAGAGCCTTCCGGTCTTCGGGTTCATCTGATTTTGCCAATTTCCAAGGCGTTCTTTCATCCGCATATTTGTTGATTCCACGAATAAAAGCGAACGCTTTGTCCAAGCCTTGGCTGAATTGGAAGGAGGAAAAACAATCCAGAACGAAGTCCTTGGTCGAATTCCAATGTTCTTTTATCTTTTTTTCCGGTTCTTCATCAAGGTCGACTGTCGGTACAATTCCTTGCTCGTAAGCGGCCGTCATATGAAGAAGGCGGCTGACTAGGTTTCCGAGGTCGTTGCCCAAGTCCGCCCGATACCTTGATTCAAATCGTTCGGCAGAGAATTCCGCGTCATTGCCCACCGTCATTTCGCGCATCACGAAATAGCGAAATGCGTCCGCTCCGTATTTTTCAGCCAAACCCAAGGGGTCAACCGTTTCCCCCGAACTTTTGGACATTTTCGATCCCGAGACCGTCCACCAACCATGAGCAAGGATTTGCTTTGGCAATGCCAAGTTGCAGGCCTTAAGCATAATCGGCCAATAGACGGCATGGGGAGGGGCCAGGATATCCTTTCCTATTACATGGAGATCGGCAGGCCAAAATTTCTCGAAGGACTCGTCTCCGAAACCAGCTGCCGAAACGTAATTGACCAAAGCATCAAACCAGACGTAAGTCACGTATTCCGAATCAAAAGGCAGAGGGATTCCCCAGCTTAATCTTTCCTTGGGTCTTGAAATGCAGAGATCGTTGAGGGGTTCCTTCAAAAATTCGAGAACTTGGTTTTGCCTGTGGGCCGGCTCGATGAAACCCGTGGTTTCATTGAGGTGCTTACTCAACCAACCTTGGTATTTGCCGAGCTTGAAGAAATAATTCTTTTCAGTGATTTCCGTAACCTCCCCGAATATTTCAGGCCATTTCCCGTCCACCTTGTCCTTTTCCTGTAGAAATTGTTCAGCCCGGGTAGAATAGAAACCCTGGTATTCGGCCTGGTAAATCTCACCTCGATCGTAGAGATCCTGAAGTAAAAGAGAGACTACTTTTTTATGCCTCTCCTGAGTGGTCCTAATGTAATCGTCGTTGGAAATGCCCAACTGCAAAAGCATGGATTGAAATTCTTCGGCAATTCGGTTGCAACGCTCAAGAGGTTCGATGCCCTCGCTTTGCGCTCCTTGCTGAACTTTTTGGCCATGCTCGTCCAAGCCCGTTACGAACTTGACCTGAGAACCAAGCAGTCTATTGGTCCGAGCAATTACGTCGGTTAACACTTTCTCGTAGGCGTGACCAAGATGAGGCGAGCCATTGGCGTAATCTATGGCCGTAGTAATGTAAAAGGATTTCATCAGTAAAATCTAAAAACTAATCGTTCTCTCTTTAAGGACAAACCCTTTCGTCAGGAAACTCTTTACATGGTTGACTTATAATCCTCAAAAACATGTATTGGATGAGTAATACGCATTAACGACCGTACGCCTCCGCGTAGTTCCCGGTAGTAATACGTTTCCAATCCACCCTTACCCACGGGCACACAGGCTGTTGCCATCTTTTGAACTCTCTCATGAGCGAAAACGAACAACCCGGTCAGGATCTTCTAGAAGTGGAAGGTATCCTAGATCTAAACGACAAAAATACAGGCACCCTTCTCGACCCCGCTCGAGGAGGCAAGACTACGCCGCACGATCCCTTTTTACCTAAGGAGTTGATACGTCGTTTCAAATTACGAAAAGGCTCCATCATCAGAGCCGATGCCAACCCTGACAAGGGCCGTCAAAACCCCAAGATTCGCTACATTCATACGGTGGACGGCATGACTTTGAAGGAGCGAAAGCAACAATTTCGTTTTGATCAACTGACAACCATCCAGCCTCAGGAAAAACTCGACCTGGAAACGAAGGACGGACGAATGACCACTCGGGTGCTTGACCTGTTCTGTCCAATTGGCAAAGGACAACGAGCTTTGATCGTGGCACCGCCTCGTGCAGGCAAAACGACGATTCTCCATGACATCGCAAAGGGGGTGGAAGAAAATCACCCGGATTGTCACCTCATGGTCGTATTGATAGACGAGCGTCCCGAGGAAGTAACGGATTTCCGTCGGACAGTGCCAGCGGAAATTTATGCTTCCTCCAATGATGAAGAAGTCAAAAGCCACTTGAGAATTGCCGAATTGGCCATCGAGCGGGCCAAGCGGTTAGTCGAGAGCAAAAAAGACGTCGTGCTCCTGCTCGACTCGATCACGCGCCTCTCTCGTGCTTACAATGCCGCATCCGGCAAGGGAGGCCGAACAATGACCGGAGGATTGGACGTCCGTGCTCTCGAGAAACCGAGACAAATTTTTTCCGCAGCCCGTAACTCTGAGGAAGCAGGTTCGCTTACGATCGTCGCAACCGCCTTGGTCGAAACCGGTTCGAAAATGGACGAACTGATCTTTCAAGAATTCAAAGGAACGGGTAACAGCGAAATCATACTGGACCGCAAGGTTGCCGAGCTTCGGCTTTGGCCTGCCATCAACCTGGCATCCTCAGGAACGCGCAAGGAAGAAGATCTCGTAGATCCCGCAGTGCTTGAAAAAACTTCCTTTCTGCGCCGAGCCATGTCTCCAATGAAAGTCATCGACGCAGCCGAGTCGCTTATCGATAGAATGGGAACCACTCAATCAAACAAGGAATTTCTCGAGCTCATACAAACCGCTTAACTCATTGACAAAAAAGGTCTCTCAAGGCAGTTTCGTACGCTTAAAACTTCTTCATTTACGGCCCCTCCATGCATAATTTTTCCGACCAGTGCCTAGATCTCGCACGTTCGCTGCTGAGCAACAACCTGCAGCACATTAACGAAGACGGATCCGTCACTCCCGCTTCCGGCGAACAAGCTCGCGTAGACGAACCCGGTCATGCCGCTTTGGCCATTGGTGAATTCTTCCGGGCCACCGGAGAAGTCGAACTTGGCGAGCATGACCTGTACGACTTGACCGCCAGATGCGTCACCCAACAAGCTTTTGTCGAAGAACAAAATGACAATGGCATCGCCTACGCTTCTCTTGGTTTGCTTTCCTTCGGTGCTTCCAAAGAGCGGAATGCGGTATGGGAGCGACTTCTCGACCCGACCAGAGAACAGCTTGACAACAGTCTTCTCGAGAAATCGGAGTACGATGATCACTTTCAAGTTTTCAGCATCGCCAAATCAGTCGCCCGATTTAGTTTCGGGCTGACCAAAAAAGACGATACCGGCAAGGTTATCGATCGCTTTGTCGAGAATATCGAGAAAAACAGTTCCGGGGGTTTCTGCAACGACGACCCCAACGGACCTGCCGGCGTATATGATATTTATGGACTCCTTTCCTTCATATTCGTAAGGCAGGCCCTACAGCTGCACGCCAACGTGCACCTGAAGGATCGTAAACTCCCCAAATTACGAACCTTTGCTGAAAAATATCTCCGCATGCTTCCCGATCTTGCCCGACAAGATGGTCTCGGATGGAATTATGGACGCTCCATCGGTGCTTACGGTCAGTTGCATTGCATAAGCATGATCTTACAGGCAATGCGCGACAATTGGATCAACTTCGAGAAAATGCCTCTCTACTTGGATACGCTCAGACGCCTTTTTCAATACTTTTTCGTCACCTACATTGACCAGGAAAAGGGAGACCTCATGATCAGGGACGATGAACGCAATACGGTCGATAACCACACAACCCGCATGGCGAACTTCGATGCCGCTCGTTATCTTTGCCAGTGGTCAAGATTGGCTCGCGTGATCGGAGGTTCGCTTGCCGTTGCTCCTTCCAATCGCGCCAAAACCGCAGGTCGTTTCGTCATTTTCGACAAATCCCACAAAAAGGAGCACGGCCTCTTTCTTTTCCGAGACGAGAATATTGGCTTGCAATACCAATTGCCTCTCATAGGCCCCGGAAAGGATTTGGGCTCCGACAACCTTGCTTTTCCACACTGTTCGGGCATTTTTGATTGGCCAGTCAACAAATACCTCCCGATCATGCTTCCGGAACTTACTTTTGGAGACCAAGTTGTGATTCCATCTTATTATGGCAAAAATTGCGTAACGGGTATTGGATTGAAGAAGTCATTTTATCTTCGCTTCGATCAACCTGATTTAGTCAAAACAGATGGATCTTTTGCATACGGTTTGGGCAGTTGCCAAGTTCAATGGTCATTTGGCGACGGAAAAGTTCAGTCTGAATTCGTTTTCAAGGTGAAAAATCCGGTTTCGATGGATAAAATGAGGTTGGCCTTGGTTATCGGTTCTCCGCATTCCACCCATCGTCTTGGAACCACGCTTAGACAAGGAGAGGCTGGGCTTCGGGCGAACGTCGAAGTCGATGATTTTCAGGCTTCATGGGGGTCTTTCGAGACCGTCACAGAAGACCCGGATTACCGTGGTTATGCCGGGAATATGCATTACGTACAATACCTTGTGCGCGACCACCCTTTGAACATGCGTCCTGGACAACAGTATA
>PBMI01000065.1 GCA_002722545.1 Opitutia bacterium
CTTGGGTCTGAGCGGAGACCCCCGAAAAAATCGATATGAGATTCTTCGGAAAGCGGAAATCAACTTGCTAGAGGAATTTTACGAAAGAGAAATCCAGACGAGGGCGAAACTCTTGTCCATCGTGGGCGACTCCGCCAAGATCGACTTGGATAAACTTTCCGAGTTTGGTCCCGTGAAAAAAGTGAGCGCCGAGAAACTCTTCACCCGCTAGGGTTGTCTTGTTGATGAGCTCCTCTTGAGGAAGAGGAAAATCCACCGTCCAAAGGTTTGACCTCTGGAATCGCAAGGATTTTGCGGAAAAAACCGAATACTTTCTCACACTCTTTTTCACGTTCCTGAGAGTTTTTCAGTCGTAAAGTGACGCGTTCGCTTCGCCCACTCTCCATTTCAGTCAACAGACAACTACAGGTAACTCTTCCATTGTTGGTGGGTATCTCAAAAACATCGACCCGACCCATCGGAACAAACACTCCATTCCCTTCCGAAGCTTCCATCCGAAGGGACACTCTTTTTTCATTAAAATTGAATATCCTCGTATAGTTGACTCGCACGGATTCGCCTTCGCCGAGCATCGTTTCCATGCCTTTGCGCAAGATCTTTATGATTTCTACCGAACGATTCATTTGAGCCGTGCAATTACGACTCAATCCCGATAAGGAAGCAACAGAAAACAACTTCCAAAAATGAACGAAGCCGGACATCAACGACAAGATCAAAAACTATATGACGAATGCCTGAAAAAAGCCGAAGGCGATGAATCCCGCGCATTGGTCTACTACAATCATCGCAAAGGAACGGAAATCAATTCTAGCCTTGAAGATTTGGACCAACGGGAAAAATGGCCCATGCTCACCCCTCTTCTCGTCCTCTACACTTTAGGCACCATGGGCGTGATCGTTCTTGTTTATTGGTACCTCGCAAACCGTCTCGGGTGGTAAAATAAATAAACTGACCGTTGTTTCAGGGGGGCAGACCGGTGTTGACAGGTCGGCACTTGATTGGGCAACCAAACATGGCTTTACACATGGAGAATATTGACCGAAAGGACGTCTTGCCGAAGATGTTGTGATACCAAAAAAATACAAATTAATGGAGGCAAAATCGTCAAACTACCAAGTACCTACACGCCTCAACGTCATTTAATCAGATGCCGCCCTTATATTATCCACCAAACCCTTGACCGGAGACACTGACCTGACGGCAAGATACGACGGTCAGGAAGAAAGAAAAACCATCCTCCTCATAACACCAAATTTAGTAAAACGAACTCTCCGAACTTGAAGCCTTTGGGACAAATCGTATCACCGGCAAGTTGAGGGTGGCGGAACCTCGTCTCTCGCAATGGCCTGACTCTCCTGATTTCGTGAACCGAATAGTAAGTCGAATCTTCCATTTCTCCTAATCAAGTGTTTGTTCGAAAGCATGTATTTTTGGGTTGAATAACTGATCGAAGTCCAAGTCCACCTGAAGAGAAAGTACAAAAAAACAGATACTTGGCATCTTGTATTTTCTGAGGGTCGCATGGTAAAATAATTAATCTTTTTCTTATTGTTCCATTCTTGCCCTCCTTTCTCGTGAGCTCAATTAAGCGCGAGCGTGAACCAGACTTGAATCAGTTCCGAATCGAGTATGTAATTAGTGATGACATACCGGTAGAAACTTACTTCATGGCCCTAAATGAGAGGGAAGCGATCAAAATGCTGGCTCGCTCATGCCTGAAGCATCTATCTGGAGGGAAGCTGAGCGATCAAGCTGTCGATTGCTTTGTGGACGCCTTTGCTAATCCAGGGCAACCTTTTTTGGAAGCGCCCGAAATGCTTACCGTACCGGAACCCTTGCCCGACTTGGAAGTGGTGACGGAAAACCCCATCAAAAACGAAGACCGGCAATCGACGGGAGAGACTCAAAAGGATTCCGGGGAAGTCTTTGCTACAACCGAGGACGATCAGAGTGAAGGAAGTTTGCCCGCTGACCCCTTTAGAGACTCGAGTGACCAAAAGGAAACGAAACCTAAGGACAAAACATCCGATGAGCAGAATGTTTTTGCAGCTCCCCCCAAGGAAACAAAACCCGATCCTGCAATCGAACACGCCGAGAAAAAACAGGTTCGAGACGAAGAAATTATTCTGGCTACAACCGAAAACCAAAGGCGACGAGAGGAATTCGAAAATCTTTGCTCAATGGCATTGTCACGTGTTGAGGAGTTGAACCTAAAACTTTCGATCCTCAAGATCGAAGAGCACAATCGTTGGTCCGACGAATGGAATTGCGTTCCCTATCCATTACCAAACGAAACAAAGGAACCCTCTGAGCATCCGGAAGAATAATCGTTTTATTCATTTGTCCGAAACTTCATAGATTCGTTGATCGTTGACGAATCAGCCTCTCTCCTATACGAATGGACGACTGTGTTTCGGGTCGGTAGCTCAATCGGTAGAGCAGTGGCCTTTTAAGCCATTGGTTCCGGGTTCGAGTCCCGGCCGGCCTACCATCTTGAAACCAAATCAGGCAGAACAAAAGACTTTTTGCTAAAATACGCACTTACTTTGCCGATTATTTAGTTTAACAACAACTTACTAATCCGCGTGTCCCGAGTTCCAAGACGGTAACCGCTCTATAATCATGTCTTGCTTTGCCCCCCATTTCATTGGGTATTCCAAACTTTCATCAAGGGAATATTTCTACTCGCTGTTTCTATTGAACAGGCTATCCCCTAAAGTCGAGTCAATGATCTTGTCATGACCGTTCAATTACATAACGCCTCCCTCTCCCTCGCTTTCAATGGCATCAAATCCGCTGGTGCAGTTGAAAAATCGGTCGCTAAACTTTCAACCGGCAAAAAGCATCTCAACGCCAGCGAAGATGCAGGTGGCTTTGAGCAATCCATTCGTATCGAAAACGAACAAAAGCTGGCTTCAATCGCTGCTCGTAACCTGCAGAACCTGATCTCCTACACCCAAATGCAAGAAGGCGCATTGGGTGAAGCCGCGGATATTCTGCAAAGGATGAACGTTCTTTCCCAACTTGCATTGGACGTTACCAAAACAGATACCGACCGTATCGCATACAACCATGAATTCGTCGAACTCACCAATGAGCTCAATTCCATCAAGAGATTAAAATTGAACGACGTGAATCTTTTTCAAGGCGACCCCGTTTACCTAACCATTAACGACCCCGTATATAGCGAGGATAAAGCAAATTTCATTAATATCCTTCGATCACAATGGCTCAAAGGCGCTGAAAAAACTGTCAACGATCGACTCGGATTACAGGGCACCAAGCAAATCAATCTAATCATCGAGGTCTCGGAAGAACCAGCCTACCCGGTACTGATTTCCGAATCCTATGAGGGCAACAATGCGAAGCTTAAATTCTTCCTCGATACCTATCAACAAGCCGGTTTCCCTGTTACCTCTCCCTCCGATTGGGCTGAACGTTACAACGTGCAGGCCATGACCCGATTGATTCTTCGTGACAACCTTTACTACGAGGCCTTGGCGAATGGAAATCAAAACAAAGGAACCTCAACCGAAGGAGGCGCCCATTGGTTCAAGGATGGCGTGGAGGAATTCATTCACGGCGGAGATTATTTGATTCAATACAGCGGTGCTTCCAGTTTGACTGATTTAGTGAATGCAATGGGTTCGGGAGATGATCAAGGCGGAGGGATCTTAGGCCGAGCCTCCAACTATCTTTCCGTTCGTTACTTGCATGAAGAGTTGAAAACTGCCGGAGCCACCGAGGGTGTTAAAACCATGCTCCGTTGGATGTCCGATCAAGTCGCCGACGGAGAGACCGCTGAGCAAAGTAGCATTGGCGCGGCTCTCGTAAACTTCATTCCCGCCAAATACACGACCATCTCCACGGCGAACGATGAATTCATCTCCGATTACAAGGCAAATGCTGCAACTGAATTAGGGGCCAAGATCCAAGTCTACAACTCCGATACGGGAGCAATAGGGGGCTTTGACGCGGAAAATGGTGCCAAAGCCGTCATATCGGTAGCGGACGCAGTTCCCAATTCCGGTCCCGGTTATGAAATCACCTCTCCCGTCAAAAACCCAACGAGTGGGTTCAACGTACTATGGGAAGGAGAAGACAACGTTCTGGCACCCAACGATCAACTTTTGGAGACGGTTGAAATGATATCGGTCGAAAATTTGGAAAGTCATAATCTCAGAACCATTGAGTCAGCCAATGCGACCTTATTGAAAATTGAGGAATTGATCGATTCTTTGTCCAATGAAAGAGCCAGCGTGGCAGCCAATACAAAGAGAATTTTAACGCAACGGGACAACTTCGAGTCCACCTTGAATGCACAGGAAAATGCCCTCAGTCGAATTGCCGACACCGATTTTGCGAAGGAAAGTACAACCTTGGCAAAAAACCAAATCAAAAGCCAAGCCAGCATGGCGATCTTGGCTCAGGGACAGGAAAGCAGATTCTCTTTGCAAAAGCTGCTCGCAGGGGTTCGAACCAGTGGTAAAAAAATCAGCTCTCCGCCACAAGCTTTTTGATCTCCAAAAGATCGAGCTTTCCCGTAGGCAAAATTGGAATAGTCTCGACCTTGCGAATATCACGAGGAATCCAAAGATTCGGCAAGCCGGCCTTGGCCAAGTTCCGGTGCAATTCATCTTTGGCCAAATCAATTGAAGACAAAAGAACAAGGCGTTCTCCTTTTGATTCGTCCTCCATTCCGACAACCACGCAAACCGGATCGTTCTCATCGGGAAGGTCAAGGGTCTTGAGCACCGCTTCTTCCACCGTTTCGTGCGGAACCATTTCACCACCAATTTTCGAAAAACGGGAAAGTCGGCCCTCAATGAATAGGAAGCCCTCTCCATCAATACGACCAAGGTCCCCGGTAAGGAACCACCCGTCTTCAGAAAGAACCTCCGTGGTCTTCTCAAGCTGATTCAAATACCCGGGAAATACGTTCGGTCCGCGAAAACAAAGGATGCCCGATTCACCATCAGTCAAATCCTCTTTGGTATCGGCATCAACGACCTTCGACTCCACTCCCGGTAACAGCCGGCCAACGGAATTTTCCCGAGATCCTTCCCCCGGAACGTTGAATGACAACACCGGAGAGGTTTCGGTCAATCCGTATCCCTCCAAATATTTGCAATCAACTTCTTTCTCCCATTTTTCACGAAAGGAGGGAGGAGTCTTTTCGGCTCCCGCCACCACGTACCTGACGCTTGCCAGGTCCTCTACCTTCCCCTTTCTCAGGTATCCCCTTAGGAAAGTGGGTGTCCCCATTAACACTTCCACCTTCTCATCCCGTATAGCTCGGATGCTAGTGGTAACGTCGAGCGGGGATGGGGCCGCTACGATCTCCAAACCGTCAAGCAAAGGATAGAGCGTTGCGATCGTGAAACCAAAGCTGTGGAACAATGGAAGATTGGCGAGGATTTTGGCATCTTCGGAAAACAGACCGACTTGGCTAATCTGATGACAATTCGAAAGAAGATTGCGATGACTCAAGGCAACTCCTTTGGGATTACCTGAACTCCCGCTCGTAAAAAGAAGGGCCGCTTCCTTTTCACCTCCTTGGCTCGGTACTTCGTGCGAACGGACAAAACTCCTTGGAAAAAGGCTCAGCCACGCCAATTGACGGAACAAGAAGAATTTCTCTTTTCGATAAGCCTTGAGCTTTTCGCCGAGGTCCATCCAATTATCAAGCCAAGGAAATTCAGGGAATTTCTTTCTAACGGCTTTGGCGGTGAGGATCGTTTTGATTTCGGCATCTTCCATCGATTGCTTGATCGCCACGGAACCCAAAGTGAAGTTAAGGTTTACCGGTATTTTATCCGCAAAGAAAAGGGCGAGGTTGGCCAACACGCCGGCTAAACCCGGTGGCAATACCACCCCTACCCGATCTTCCTTTATTTCACTCTTCAAGTCACCAGCCAAACGGATTGCCAGTACCAAAAGAGTCCCCCGCTTGAGCCGCAGAGGGGAACCCAGACCGTAATCGACAAGAACAGATGACCCAATCTTCTTACTCAGTACCTTGAGAAGTTCATTTGCAATATGGTTGGACGGATTCATTTGAAAGATTCATTAATGAATAGCAATCGCTTTGCCGTTGCCAAGACTCTAAGACGGATTAATGTGATCAAATACATGAAAGCATCATCATTCGCTACCCAACTCCGTCCCAAAGTTCCCGGGAACATTATGCGAATTTCCCAACCCGAATCAGGAGCATAAGCTTCGCTCAAGATTCGGGCTTCCCTTCTACGCCGCCTCTATCTCGAGGATTTTCAAGGGCGAACTTTTTATTTACTCATTACGTTTATCATGTCCCATTCAAACATTACCATTTACGATACTACCCTCAGAGACGGTTCCCAAGCCGAAGGTGTTTCCTTCACAGTCAGTGCAAAACTCCGTGTGGCCGAGAAACTCGATCAATTCGGGATCGACTACATCGAAGGTGGTTGGCCCGGAAGCAACCCGCGGGACATGGCCTTCTTCGAAAAAGCCGTGGACCTCGATCTCAAACACTCGAGAATCGCGGCTTTCGGCTCAACGCGAAGAGCATCTTCCCCGGTCGAGGACGATCCGCAAATCAAACTCTTGCTCGATGCCTCTACTCCCGTAGTAACGATTTTCGGAAAATCCTGGCTTCTTCACGTCACCGACGTGCTCAGGACGACCCCTGAGGAAAATCTTTCCATGATTGAAGATTCCGTCCGGTTTCTCAAGGAACAGGGCAAGGAAGTGATTTATGACGCCGAGCATTTTTACGACGGATATTCCAACGAACCGGATTACGCTCTTTCCACATTGGACGCAGCAAGGAAGGGTGGAGCGGACTTTCTCGTACTTTGTGAAACGAACGGCGGAAAATTGGTAACCCCGTTCAAAGATATCACCACCGTCGTCGTCGAACGCTTTCCCGATACTCCCATTGGCGTCCATTGCCATAATGACGCCGGAGTAGGAGTAGCAGTTAGCCTGGCTGGTGTCGAGGCGGGGGCAACCATGGTGCAAGGAACGATGAATGGATATGGAGAAAGAAACGGAAACGCCAACCTCACCACAATCATACCAAATCTGGAAATCAAGATGGAAACTAAGACGAACAGCGGGCAACACATGTCAAAGCTCCGTGACTTGTCCCTTTTCATTGACGACGCAACCAATTTGCGACCCGATATTCGTAGTCCTTACGTAGGTGCGGCATCATTTGCCCACAAGGGAGGAGTCCATGCAGACGCTGCCTCGAAGTCCAATCGCAGTTACGAGCACATCGACCCTTCGATCGTAGGAAACCGGACTCGCGTTCTTGTATCCGACATGTCCGGCCGAAGCAGTGTGATGATGAAAGCCAAGGAAATGGGCATGAGCGTAGATGGACGATCTCCGGAAATGAAGTCCTTTCTCGAGGAACTCAAAAGGCTGGAATTTCAGGGGTATGAATTTGAAGCAGCCGATGCTTCCTTCGATCTTCTCCTGAGGCGTTTCCTGCGAGGTGAAAATTTCGCATTCGAAGTTTTGCGTTACCATGTAGGAGTGGGTCGTGAATTGGACGGAGAAGAATCGACTTCTGAAGCCACCGTAAAGCTGAAAATCAAGGATGAGGAACGGCACACCGTAGCCGAGGGAAACGGTCCTGTTTCAGCACTTGATCATGCCTTGCGGAACGCACTCGAAAAAGATTTCCCTCACATTCAGGAAGTTCGTTTGACGGATTTCAAGGTAAGGATTTTGGAAAGTAACCTTGGGACTGACGCCATAACCAGGGTCCACATTGAATCAACCGACGGAGATCAAACATGGGGAACCGTCGGGGTGAGCGACAACGTCATCACCGCAAGTTGGGAAGCATTGGTGGATTCTGTTTCCTACAAGATCTTGCTGGCTTCGGGGAACGATTCGTAAGTTTCGACCCGAGGGCCCAAGGGAGCCCAAACTTTTCGATTGGTCGTACGGAATACGACATGGGTGGGAACACCCAAAGATGCAGCTAGGTGTCCAGGACCCGAATCATTACCCAGAAAAACCGACGATTCGAGCATCAATTTTCTTATTTCTCCCAAATTTTCCGAAAGAACCAGACGAACTCGTCTGTCTTTGGATAAATCGATCTTTAGGAAATTATCATACACTTCACCGTCGGCCTCGCCAAAGGAAAAGATAACCCTCTTACTCGTCTTTGAATCAAGCCATTGACGGGCAAGTTCGGTAAAACAAGTCAGCGGATGGTTCTTCTTTGAGCTGCCGCTTCCTGGGTGAACCCACAAAAGAGCGTCCCCTCCGGACCAATGATCACCAAGCCAGGCAGTTTTCGAAAATTCATTCAGCCACACCCAACCAAGCTGAGAAAACATGTTGCGGGCAAAAGGTTCGTTACCGGTTGGGCGGGGTTCGAGAAAAAAAAGATTTCCGTGCTCCCCTGTCCTTAATTCACGTTTCCATTCCTCGTCCTGCCAAAAGCTGATCACGTCGCAACTTGGAAGTACTTGCCCCAAAGTATCCAAATCCGAATCAATGTCTTTCAAAGTAAGGGAATCAAAGTCGCCGGACATGAGAGAAAAGTATGATTTGCGAGTGAAAAGGATCGTTTCGTCGTACAAATCGAGAGCTCGAATCAGTGCGGGCAGGCTCAATACAAAGTCTCCCAAGCCTCCTGCTCTGATGAAAACGACTTTCTTGCTCATGTCGTCTTTGCCCGGAACCTGAGCAAACAACATTATTCGCTTTTATACGAGGAATGATTCTCGATAAAGGCGCGGATTGTGGACGCATCGACACCGGAATCGTACTTGACCGGAGTTTTCTCAAGGAGTTCCTGAAGAATGGGAGCAGTTGGTTTTTCCATCCCTGCATTTTCATACACCTCGGGAAACTTGGCCGGATGAGCCGTTGCCAAGACAAGGTGTTTTTCCTCCGGCGGCAAATCTTTGAAACCGCAAGCCGTATGAGGGTCTACCAAATACCCATACTCTTGCTTGACCGAATGAATGATTTCAGGGATTTCCCAATCGGCGGCACTGGAACTCGAGAACCCCTCTGCGACAAAGTTATCAAAGCAATATCTTCCTTCATCGCGAAAACGGTTCATGACCTCCCGAACGCGCTTGAAATCTCCATCAAGAATGAAAAAGAGCAAGCGCTCGAAATTCGAAGCTACCTGGATGTCCATCGAAGGCGCCAGACTCGGAACGACCGAATCAAGAGAATACTCCCCCGAACGAAACAGGCGGTGCAACACGTCGTTTTGATTGGTGGCAACACGAAAACCGCGTATGGACACTCCCATTTTAGTGAGCAACCAACCCGCAAAAACATTACCAAAATTTCCCGTAGGCACGACGAAAGTCGTGCATTCTCTTTCCGCGGTTCCCAAGCGAAACCAAGCGTAAAGATAGTAAACGGATTGAGCTAGGATACGGGCCAAATTGATTGAATTGACCGCGGAAAGTCCAACTTGCTGACGAAAGTTCAAATCGGAAAAAAGTTCCTTAACCGTTTTTTGGGCATCATCGAAAGTACCCTCAATGGCCAATGGAAAAACATTGCTCGCTCCCGTACAGGTCATTTGACGCTCTTGTAGAGGAGAAACCTTGCCATTGGGGTAAAGAATGAAAACGGTCACTCCGCTTTTCCCAATCAGGCCGGATATTGCAGCGGCTCCGGTATCACCGGAGGTCGCTCCCAAAATCGTCAGGTTTTGGCCGGAACGAGCAATTTGCAGTTCGTAAAGGTTTCCAAGGAGTTGCAAAGCAAAATCTTTGAAAGCCAAAGTCGGACCGTGAAAAAGCTCGAGCACTTTACAATTACTGTTCAACTGAACGACAGGAGCGACTTGAGGATGAGAAAAGGTCGAATATGAATGATCGATCGATCGTTTCAACTCA
This sequence comes from Opitutia bacterium, assembly GCA_002722545.1. Classification (GTDB taxonomy): domain Bacteria; phylum Verrucomicrobiota; class Verrucomicrobiia; order Opitutales; family Seribacteraceae; genus Seribacter. Next base: position 9,876 of record PBMI01000065.1, read on the forward strand.
TCCGCTTCCAAATCCGTGGCAAAGAGCCGAAAAAACTCAAAGCACAATTCCGGGTAAGAGAGATTTTCCCATTTTCCAAAGAAAGGGCTCAAGTCGGGAAAATCATTTGGAAGATACAACCCACCGTCAGGGGCAAGTCCCTGAGCAACGGCCTCGGAAAAGCAAACGGGTTCGGATTGCCCGCGAGTGCTTACGAAACGCATTTTTCAGACAAGGAGGATGCCGGGAAACTTCTGGGCATCACTTGCCCAAACCAAAGGCACGATGAACAACCCGAGTTGCGTCATCTCCAAATTCGGGACTGACCGCCACGGAAATTTTAATCTCGGAGGTACTGATCATAAGCATATTGATACCAGCATTGGCCAAGGCCTCGAAAAAAGTGGATGCGACCCCGGAATGCGAACGCATGCCAACTCCCACCACCGAGACTTTGACGATATTCGTGCTTCGCCCAAGTTTCCCTCCCGTTCCGTCCGAGAGGTGTTCCTTCAACGCTTTTTCAGCTCGAAAGGCATCCTCGGTCGGCACGGTGAAAGTTAGGTTCGCCTTTCCATTGCGGGCAACGTTCTGCACGATCATGTCCACCACGACTTCGGACTCGGCCATCACCTTGAAAACCGCCGCCGCCGCACCTGGCCGGTCCGGTAACTCCGTCACACTTACGCGTACTTGGTTTTTGTCAATGGCCACTCCGCTTACAAGAGTGTCCTCCAGAGATTTTACTTTTTTCTTCACTTCGGTTCCGGGTTTTGTGGAAAAGGATGAACGGACTTCGAAAGGTATGTTATGCTTCTGGGCGAATTCAACAGCCCGAGTTTGCATGACTTTGGATCCGCTGCTCGCCAACTCGAGAAGTTCTTCATAGCTAATGGCAGGTATTTTGCAGGCATTTGGAACAAGGCGAGGGTCCGCCGTGAACACTCCCTCGACGTCGGTAAAAATCTGGCAGGTTTGGGCCTTCAGCGCACCGGCAAGGGCGATGGCGCTCAAATCGGATCCTCCTCGGCCAAAAGTAGTGACGTCTCCATGGTCGTTGATTCCTTGAAATCCGGCAACGACCACAACGTTGCCTGCTCTTAGCTGCTTGCGAATGTCTCCTCCCTGAACCTCTCGAATGCGGGATTTGGAGTGCAGGCCTTCGGTAATAATTCCAGCCTGCCAACCCGTTCGTGAGACGGCTGGCACGCTCAAAGCATTCAGAGCCATCGAAAGAAGGGCTATGGTTTCCTGCTCGCCACAAGTCATTAGCACGTCCATTTCCCGTTCGGATGGATTCTTGCGGATTGCCTTGGCTCGTTCGATTAATTCGTTTGTCACGCCTGCTCGTGCGGAAACCACAACCACAACCTTGTGCCCGGCCGCACAAGTCTTTTTGACCCGTCTTGCGACCCGTTTGATGCAGCTAATGTCAGCGACGGAAGTCCCGCCGTATTTTTGAACAACGATACTCATTGATTTTCAAATCCATTGGGATCAAACATTCGAAAGAGTACCGGAGATTCTTTCACGCCGGGTAATTGCTTGAGAGCCTCGATCGCCAATTGAATGCTATGTTCGTTGGTTTGATGGGTAGTCAAAATAATTTGTGCGGACCTATCTTCGTCTTTAGGTGTCTGGGAGACCGTCGCCAAACTGACTTCCCGCTCGGCCAAACACTCCGCAATCTGAGCAAGTTGACCGGGTCTGTCGTCGACTCGCAAACGAAGGTAAAAGCAACCGCAGATTTCTTTTGCCGTAGCGGCAGTGCATTCGTCCGGAGTGACGTGAAGCAACTTCGGTTGCGAATTCATACCCTTCATGCCCTTTACAACGTCTACGATATCGCTGATCACAGAGCCTGCCGTAGGATCCTGACCAGCTCCGCGGCCGGTAAGGACGACCGTGCCTACGACCGTACCAGTTAGGCTGACTCCGTTGTAAACGCCATCCGTACGGGCAATGATTTCACCTACTGGGACCAAAGCCGGATGAACGCCAACCGATATGTGATTGTTTTCGAAATTTCTTCGGATTACACCGATCAACTTAATCTTGCAGCCAAGTTTTCTTGCCGCAAGAAGGTCTTCGTTTGAAATCTCCCTGATTCCCTCGACCGTAATATCCTTGAGCGATATCCACATGCCATGCGCCAAGTAGGCTAGAATGACGGCCTTGTGTGCAGCATCAACTCCATCAAGATCCAATGCTTCGTCCGCCTCGACGTATCCGAGATCCCGGGCATCGGCTAGAACGTCGTCGAAAGTTGCTCCCTCGCTCTCCATCCGGGTGAGAATATAATTGGAAGTACCGTTTAAAATTCCATAGATAAGGGGAAATTCGTTGGCCACCAAACTTTCTCTCAAAACCTTGATGATCGGAATACCTCCGGCAACGCTGGCTTCAAAAGCATAACGAACTCCGGCCTTTTCCGCTTCCGAAAAAAGTTCCTCTCCATGTTCGCAGATCAGCGCTTTGTTTGCGGTTACCACCGACTTTCCGTTGGCAAACGCTCGAAGCGTCAAAACCCTCGCTTCTTCGATCCCTCCCATAAGTTCGCAAATCAGGTCGACCCCTGGGTCGTCGACAATGGACATCGAGTCGTCAGTCAGTGCATCCGCATCAATCGCGAGCTTCCGATCCTTGGTCAAGTCCCGTACGGAAGCGCGAACAGGAAGGACTTCGACCCCAAGGATCTTCTTCAGGGATTCGGCATTCTCGACGAGATGTTTCCAAGTTCCCTGACCGACCGTTCCAAAACCGAGGATTCCTACTCTAATGGTTTGTGATTCGTTGCTCATGGTTACTTATCGGTGGTTTTGCGACTAAATTGATTCTCCGTTCCAGCTCTCAATCGAGACAGGTTTGATCGATGTCGCCATGTGATCCATGCCATGACGACAAAAGCCAAAATAACAACACCCCAGTGCTTGTCTCCCGTCCAAAAGAAAACGAATGCGCAGATCGGCAAGCTCAAGCCAAAACCGATCGAAGCAAGAGCCACGTAGCGAGTGGAATAAAAGACAATGGCCCACGTGACCAAACCGATAAGAAGACACCAGGGCATTACCCCAAGCAAGCCTCCCATGGTCGTGGCGACCCCCTTCCCTCCCTTGAATCCGGTAAACAACGGAAAGGTATGCCCAAGCACTGCAGCAGGCAAACCCCACAACGCCAAAGCAGGATCGCCTGAGAAGGAAAAAACTGGGATGGCAAACCACTGAGTGGCAAGCAAACCCTTCAAGAAATCCAAAACGAAAACCGCATACCCGGCAGGCTTTCCTATTTCCCTGAGGACATTGGTTGCGCCGGGATTGCCACTGCCCACCGAATATATGTCAACGCCATACCGTTTGGCTACGAGTACGCCGAATGGTATCGAACCCAAAAAGTAACCAATGAGTATGACGCCAATGGTTTCTACGGATAACATGGAGTATGAAAGCGGTGGATGAAAAGGGCTTTATTCTAGCCTTGTCGAGAAATACGGGCCTCGTGAATGTCGGAGTCTTCCACCAATGAGCGCAAAGCATCATCCGAAGGTTCCTCGTCAAGTTCACAAATAGTCAAAGCCCATTGCCCGTCTTCGGCGCGACTCAGAGACATGTTGGCAATGTTAACTCCACAGTCACCAAGAGTCGTACCCAATTTGCCGACGATTCCAGGCTTGTCCACGTTGCGGACCACTAAGAGTACGTCCACGGGACGAACTTCTATTGCCTGACCGTCAACCTCTACGATCCTCGGATCGTTTCCTTTGCCCAAAAGAGTGCCGCGAACGTTTTGTTGTTCACCCTCGCTTGAGACGGTTTTTACCTCGATCAGTTCATTGTAGTCCACCAAATCGGAAGACTTGATCGTTTCGACCTTGATGCCCAAAGCTTTTATTTTATGAGGTGCATTGACATCGTTGATTCCTTCGTCTCCGGCAATGCCGGCAAGCCAACCCTTAAGCACCGCCCGGGTCAGAGGAACCGCGTCAAAGTCAACGATACCGCCCCAATAAGTAATGTGTATTGAGCTCACGGAGCCTTTGGATGCTTGACGAGCAAAGCTTCCAAGTCTTTGACAAAGGTCAAGATAGGGACGAAGAGCTTGCAAATCCTTGGGGTCAATGGATGGCATATTTATGGCGTTTCTTATGCGACCACCCTGTAAAACTTCGGCCACTGCCTCGGCGATTTCAACCCCCACGCTTTCCTGCGCTTCCGCAGTGGAGGCTCCCAAATGAGGCGTAAGATTAAGGTTTTCCAAGCTTCTAAACTCGTGATCTTCAGGGAGTGGTTCCTGCTCGTAGACGTCAAGTCCCGCGGCAGCGACCTTTCCGCTCTTAAGGGCCTCTACGAGAGCCGATTCTTTGATGATCCCACCCCGAGCGCAATTAAACACCCGTACTCCGTCCTTCATCTTTGCAAAGGCGTCTTCATCCACGATGTTTTTTGTCTCTTCGGTCATGGGCATGTGAACAGTCAGGTAATCTGCCCGTGAAAAGGCCGTATCAAGATCAACTTTTTCCACTTCCATCTCTTTGGCCCGCTCATCGGTTAGGTAAGGATCATAGGCAATGACTTCCATTTCGAAAGCCTGAGCCCGCTTGGCCACCTCAATCCCGATCCGTCCAAAGCCCAAAATGGCCAAGGTCTTGGCCCTCAATTCGGATCCTTTGAGCTCCTTTCTTTCCCATTTGCCTTCTCGCATTCCGGATGCCCCACGAACAACTGGACGCGTACCGCACATCATGTGGGTAAAAGTAAGTTCAGCGGTGGCAATGGTGTTGCCGCCTGGCGTGTTCATTACAATAACCCCTGCTTCCGTAGCTGCTTCGATATCAATGTTGTCTACACCGACACCAGCTCGACCAACAGCTTTCAGGGAGGTTGCGGATGCGATTACCTCACTAGTCACTTTCGTGTCGCTGCGAACGATAATGGCGGAAGCATCCTTGGATAACTCCAAGACTTTCTCCGGCGAAGAACCATAAGCTTCAATCACTTCGAAATCGGCCTGCTTTTGCAAAAATTCAACCCCAAGAGGAGAGATACGGTCAGCAATGAGAATTTTCATTCTATATAAAAGTTAAAGGATTGATTATGCCAAATTCGCATCAAAAGGCAACGCGGAAAGACGCAAGGAATTTATGGCTTCACCAATACTCCCCACAATGGCATGATCTCAAACTGTCATGTTTGAATCATTAACAGATAAATTAAGTCGCACGCTTCGAAACATTCGGGGAGTGGGGAAACTCACGGAAGAAAACGTCAGCGAAGCATTGGGGGAGGTAAGGAAGGCATTGCTTTCCGCGGACGTACATTTCCGTACGGCTCGCGAATTCGTCGATCAAGTCAAGGAAGCCTGCTTGGGGCAGGAAGTTCTCAAATCGGTCTCGCCTGGCCAACAGGTCGTAAAAATCATACACGACGAATTGATCAAGTTGCTCGGAGAAGGAACGACCGAACTTCGTGAGGATCGCCCTTTGAGAGTTCTCATGGTCGGCCTTCACGGAGCGGGAAAAACTACCACGAGCGCAAAGCTCGCAAAACGTTTGGCCAAGGATGGGCGCTCACCCATGCTTGTCGCCTGCGACGTGTACCGACCGGCTGCGATCGATCAACTTGAGTTTCTCGCAAAACAAGAACAATTCCCCTGCCACCTGGATCGTGAGAACAAAAACGTACCGGCGATTGCCCGCGCGGGTTGGGAAGAGTCGAAAAAGAACGGTAGCGACGTGGTGATTTTCGACACTGCGGGTAGACTGCAAATCGACGATGATCTTGTCAAGGAACTCGAACTTTTGAAAAAAGAAGTCGATCCACACGAAATACTATTGGTTGCGGATGCAGCGCTTGGACAAGAGGCCGTGAACGTGGCCAAGACTTTTCACGAACGACTTTCTCTTACCGGGATCGTGCTGACCAAAGTTGACGGGGATGCAAGGGGTGGAGCAGCTCTTTCGATGAAGAAGGTTACCGGAACTCCGATCAAATTCCTCGGAGTGGGTGAAAAAATAGATGAGTTCGAGGTTTTCCATCCAGATCGCTTGGCTTCGAGAATTCTCGGCATGGGCGATGTCGTATCACTAGTCGAAAAAGCTCAGGAGAACCTCGACCAAGAGGAATCCATGCGCATGGCGGAAAAGATGCTCAAGGCCGAATTCGACTTTGAGGATTTTCTCACGCAAATGAGACAAATGAAAAAAATGGGCTCCATGGGTTCGGTCGCAAAAATGCTCCCTGGCATGAACAATGTCGATATTGGGGACAAGGAAGAAAGCGCCCTCGGACGTCATGAGGCAATCATCCTCTCAATGACAAAAGAAGAAAGGCGCGTGCCTAGAATCCTGGCTGGTTCACGCCGAAAAAGAATTGCCGATGGCGCTGGTGTTCAGATCAAAGACGTCAACCAACTGATCAAGCAATTCAGTCAGATGCAAAAGATGATGAAGAAAATGAAGGGCGGGAAGATGAAGCAAATGTTGAGCGCTCTTGGAGGTGGTGGAGGAATGCCCGACATGGGAGATATGGACCCCAAGGAATTAGCCAAACTGGCCAAACAGTTCAAAGGATGAGACTTCCGCAGCGTAGTTTCTATTGATCGATGGAACCTTGCACGCGCTTCATAAACGCGTTCAACGCTGTTTTTCGATCAACCCCATCTTCCCGGACCGTTTTTTCCACCTCAAGTGCACCGTACAAATTGGAGAGTAATTCCCCAATGACATCGACATCCTGCTCCGCAAGCCCATCATAATCTGTCAAATGCTCGAGAACTTCTATCGACTCCAGGACAAAATCCTCGTCGTTGGCCTCGATGAAGGAACAAAGATGCTTAATTAGAGGCAGCTTCATCAACAAATTCTTTCAACACGTCGGTCTTGTTCGTTTGAACTTGATTTACAAGCGAGCCATCCTTGAACGCGGCGAATGTCGGAAGATTGTCGACCTCGGCCAATTTCCTCGAATCAGGAAACTTTTCTGCATCTACCACAACGAAGGTCACCTCTTCGAAATCTCCTGACATCTTGCGAAACTTGGGTTTCATAATTCGGCAATTCCCACACCAACCAGCCGAGTACTGAACTAAAACTCGGCTCTCAGCGGCAACGAGTTCGCTCAAATTGTCTTCAGTAAGTTCCTGAAGCATATCTTAGGTCCCCTTAGTGACTGCTTAGGTAAGAAAGTACGCCTTCGCGATTGGCGTTCATTGCATCTTTCCCCTCTTCCCAATTTGCGGGGCAAACTTCCCCCTTCTCCTGAACATGAGTGAAAGCATCGATAATTCGCAAATATTCCGCGACGTTACGACCGACGGGCATGTGGTTAACTCCCTCGTGAAAAACCATTCCCTCCTCGTCGATGAGAAAAGTGGCACGGTAAGGAACGCTATCCCCATCCACCAAAACAGCTCCCGATTCTTCATCTACTCTTTCGTTCGTCTCGTCGAGTATCCCTAAAATATTTGCCAAATTACGGTTGCTATCTGCAAGTAGCGGATAAGTAATCCCTTCAATACCGCCACTGTCTTTAGGGGTGCTCAGCCAAGCGAAGTGGACTTCCGCCGTGTCGCATGAAGCACCGATGACCAAAGTGTTTCTCTTTTCGAAATCGTCTAGGGCTTCTTGAAATGCATGCAATTCAGTTGGGCAAACGAAAGTAAAATCTTTGGGGTACCAAAAGAGTAAAATTTTCTTTTTCTCGCTCAAGGCTTTTTCTAGAACGTTCAAAGGAAATGTATCTCCCATTTCGTTCATAGCGTTAACGGTGATATCTGGAAATTTTTTTCCTACGGAGGTCATGGTAATTTGATTATTTGTGGTTATTGATAAAGGAAGGATCGAAATAGACAATCAATAAAAATAACTAGTATATAGCCTAGGGCAAATTGGTAATGTTTCAATTATGATCGTGCAAGATGGAAAATGCTTTCTCCATCTTAAAGAAATCCTTAATGCCTGGCTCACTTTCAATGCCACTATTTAGATCAACAAGGCTTGCATGGGTTGCAGAAAGAGCGGCGGAAAGATTTTCAGGACAAAGGCCGCCAGCGAGTACCCATTTTTTTGAGGGATGCTTATCTTTCAACTTTGTGAATTCCTTCCAATCCGAAACCTTACCCGTCCCACCGAATTTATTTACCGAATAAGAATCCACCAGGAAGGTGTCGGCGTAAGGGATGAAATGATCGGGAAAGATATCGCCAGGAGGAACCCTGGGGGCCAACCAGAGTTTTTCCTTACCCACAATCTCCGACCATGCGATCACCCGGTCCAAGTCAATGGTACAAGGGAAATGCAACTGTACGAAATCAAAACCTGTGTTGACGATTTCACTCAAAAACAAAGGATCGGGATCGACGTCCACGGCAACCGAAAAGGTTTTATCAGAATTAAGTAGCTTCCAGATTTTGCGAGCTTCATTGGGATCAATACAGCGGGGCGAGTCTCCAAAGAGGATGAAACCGAGAAAAGAAGCCCCGAGCGCGATCGCATTTTCGCCATCCTCCAATCGGGTAATTCCACAAACTTTGACTTTAGGTTCGTTCAGCCTCATTGATTTCCGCTAAATCTAGTAACGAGCGAGTCAACCAAAGACTCCAAACTTGGAGTCTCCGCCTCCAAGCCGACACTCAATCCATTTTCTTTGAGGGTCGAGGTGGTCTGATCCCCCAAACTACAAAGAATGGGCACACGAGCTTGATCTTCCAAAAGCAAGTCTTCCTCTTGCTCAATGTAGGAAAGAGCTGCGGAAGAACTATTGAAAACGAGTGCATCCGCTCCATTCTTCCTGAATTCAAGTAGATCTTTAGCTTCCGAAACATCTGCGAAATCAGTCGAATATACGGATAAAGTATCGACGATGGCATGCCCGAGGGTCTCAAGCATGTTGACCAAAATGTCACGATTTCGGTTGCCGGTGATCACAAGGACGTTGGCGCTGTCGAGGGAATCAGTCGCGACCAATGCTTGAGCAAGGTCCTCGGCGGTGGAAACAGTTGGGATCAATTCGACTTCAAGGTTGTAACTCCGAACGACCGAGGCCGTGGAATCTCCGACACAAGCAATCCGCATTGGCCCGAAACTACGAATATCTCCGAAAGCCCGAAAGAAGAGTTTGAAAAATTCTCGGGCACCATTCGCACTCGTGAAGACGATCCATCCGTAAGTGGCAATTCCCGCGAAAGTTTCTGCGACCAGATTTCGTTCCTCGGCCGGAAGTATCTCAATTAAAGGTAGTTCTAAAACTTCAGCCCCTTTTTGCTCCAATAGTTTTTTCAGCCTGCTGTTCTGCCCCACCGGACGGGTAACGACAAAACGCCGACCAAAAAGCGGACGATCCTCAAACCAATCCCCGCTTCCGGCGAGACCAACGGCATTTCCTACAAAAATGATTGCGGGCGATATCAAGCCTTCCTCTTTCGCCAGCCCGACAAGGTCCTTCAAAGGGGCAAGGATTTTTCTTTGTACTGGCAAAGTTCCATTACTTACGATCGCCGACGGTTTACTATTGGGTAAGCCACCGGCAATCAATTTATCGACGATTTCTTCCAGTTTGCTCATCCCCATGTAAATGCAGAGCGTTCCTCCGGTAGCGGCAAATTTACCAAAATCAATGCGCAAGGATTCCTTTTCAATATCCTCGTGACCCGTAAGGAAAGAGATCGAAGATCCGTAATCCCTATGGGTCAGCGGAATTCCGGCATAAGCTGCGCAACCAAGGGCCGCAGTTACACCGGGGACAATCTCATAATATATCCCGGCATCATCAAGAACAGTCATTTCCTCCGCGCAACGCCCGAAAACGAAAGGATCTCCCTCTTTGAGACGAACCACTCGTTTGCCTGATTGAGCTATCTCTACGAGCATCCGGGAAATCTTGTCTTGTTCAACAGTTTGGCGACCCGGAGTCTTACCTACGTCGATGAGTTCGCAACCCGTCGCGGTTTCTTCCAAGAGGGCGGGGTTTACCAAATTGTCATAGACCAACACTTCACAGGAAGAAACAAGATCCAATGCTTTGACGGTGATGAGACCTTGATCCCCTGGCCCCGCCCCTACGAGATAAACTTTACCTGGTTGCTTCATTTATTTTCAAAAACGGCAAGCGCCCTCTCCAATGCGGAAGAATAAGATAAACCAGAAAGATCGATTCGGACATGGTCTTCCTTGTGAAAAATGAAAAGATCATCCCCTTTGCGATGAACCCCGACTGCAACTTGGCATCCACCTCCCATGGTGGCCAAAACGGCACGCTCGAAATCGACTGCACTCGCGGTATCTTCATGGCAAACAGGTTGAAACTTGGACAAATCGGACTCACGAACCTGCAAAGCAATTGCAGCCTGTCCGGGTGCGGGAACCATCTTTTCAATTGGCAAAAATTCAAATCGCAAACCGGGAAAATCGGTGATTCCCAATCGAAGAAGACCCGCGGCGGCAAGGACCGTCGCATCCGCCTCTTGATTCTCCGCAATCTTGCGAAGACGCGTACCAATGTTCCCTCGAATTTCCTTCATTTGGGCATCCGGCCGATGAGTGGCAAGCAACTGAGCCCGTCGTCGCGGACTACCTGTTGCAATAACCTTTGGGACTACGACGTCGGTACGCAAAACGAGTACGTCACGGGGGTCCTCGCGTGGCAGGTAGCCTGCCAGAGCAAGCCCGCCTGGCATCTCTGTTGGTAAATCCTTGGCACTGTGAACCGCTATGTCGGCATGACCCTCCAGAAGGGCGACTTCCAATTCCTTGGTAAAAAGACCCTTTCCGCCCTCTTTTTCCAAGGACCATTCCATTCTTTGGTCTCCGGTTGTCGAGAGGGGAAGAGTTTCAACGACCATGTCCATTTTTTCAGCGAGAACGGAAGATGCCAAATCCGCCTGTTTGAGAGCAAGCGGACTCTTCCGAGTAGCGAGAATGATTTTGGGAGTTGAGCCGCTCATCGTTTAAAAACGAAGGCGCGGAAAAGGAGAACCCTTCCCGCGCCTTCTAAAAGGTATGAATCAGTCGAAATCAACCGTAAGCGGCTTGGGCTCCCTTAATGTTCTTTTTGGGGATCCAAGGCATGAGTGAACGGAGATGGCGACCGGTTACCTCGATCGGATGCTTTTCCCCGTCCTCCAATAATTTGTTGTATTTAGGAAGGCCGTTTTGGTATTCTTTTACCCATTCACGGGCAAATTTACCGGACTGAATTTCCTTGAGAATGGCTTTCATGGACTTTTTCACATTCCCATTGATCACCCTGGGTCCACGAGTGACATCGCCATACTTGGCGGTTTCAGAAATTGAAAAACGCATTCCTGCAACACCGGATTCAATCATTAAATCAACGATAAGCTTGAGTTCATGCAAGCATTCGAAATAGGCCATCTCAGGGGCATAGCCAGCTTCAACCAAGGTCTCAAATCCCGCTTCAACCAAAGCGGAGGCTCCACCACAAAGCACGGCTTGCTCTCCAAATAAATCGGTCTCGGTTTCCTCTTTAAAAGATGTTTGTAAGATACCCGCACGCCCCGCACCAATGCCGGAAGCCCACGCGAGAGCAATATTCTTTGAATCCTTGGAGGATCCTTTGAGCACGGCGATAAGAGCGGGAACTCCTTTTCCCTCCTTGTACTGGGAACGAACGATGTGCCCGGGGCCCTTGGGAGCAACCATGATGACACTCACTCCGCGAGGAGGCTTGATCAAGTCGAAATGAATGGCAAATCCATGAGTAAAAAGCAGGGTTTTGCCTTTCGACAAGTTGGGCTTGATCTCCTTCTCGTATACTTCGGCTTGTTTCATATCCGGCACACCGATCATAATGACGTCGGCCTGTTGAACGGCCTCGGCGACTTCCATGACCTCGAAACCATGTCTCTTGGCGACTCGAATCGACTTGCTCCCCTTGTACAGCCCGATGATGACTTTGCATCCACTGTCCTTGAGATTCAAGGCATGCGCATGACCTTGTGAACCGTATCCGATTACGGCTAGCGTTTTCTTTTTAATTGGCGTTATTTTCGCCTCTTTTTGGGTGTATACTTTAGCGGGCATGGCCGTTTTGTATTTTTTGGTTATGTAGTTGGGTGAACTGGAAAGTATGATTAATCGTCCAACATTCCACGACGCAGGGAAACCGTGCCGGTTCTTGCCAATTCGGAAATGCCGAAGGATTCGACAAGTGAAAGAAAAGCCTTGATTTTGTTCTCGTTGCCCGTCACCTCGACGATCAGGCTCGTAGGGGCGACGTCAATGATCTTGCCACGGAATACATCGCATAATTGAGTTACCTCGGAGCGCGACTGGGAATCGGCTTGTATCTTGACCAAAACCAATTCGCGCCCAACACCTTCCTCCCCGACGAAGTTATTGACTTCGATGACGTCGATCAATTTGTCGAGTTGATTGATACACTGTTCCAATGCCTTTTCATCTCCGTTCAAAGTCACGGTAATACGTGAACGGCCTTCCAAATGAGTAGGACCGACGTTAAGGGTATCGATGTTGAAACCTCGACCGCTGAACAAGCCGGCGATACGCGCCAAAACTCCGAATTTGTTTTCGACGAGGACTGAAATAACGTGACGCATGAAAATGGGAAGATGGTGGACGACACAGGACTCGAACCTGTGACCTACTGGGTGTAAACCAGTCGCTCTAACCAACTGAGCTAGCCGTCCGTATAGTTAAATGAATTGAAGGTAAGGAGAATAAGGAAAGCCCAACGGGTGGCAAGCGAGAATCTTGAACCTTTACTTAACCTCGATCCTGATCTTCTTGGGACCGAACAAAGGCTTGGGGTAAGGCTTGAAATTTCTATCAGGAGGCTTGGGCGAAGATTGGAATATTCGCTCGGTAGGAGATTTTGATTCGGGAGCGGTAGATCGAATTTTCTTCGGTCCGAGCCAATAACTTTGCCTGGGGGCTTTCGAGGAAGATCCGAGAGGAGTAACGCCACGCAGACTTGGCCTGCTCAAACCGCTGTCACGGGGAGGGGATGGCAAGTTTTCCGATCCAGCTTTTTGGACGGGAAAACCCGGTTCACTCGGACGGTGTCTTCGGAATTGAAACCGGTTGACCTCGCGCAAGGACAAATTGTTGACCTTATCCATCCAATCATCAACCCGTTTGCCTAATTCTGCATAGTAGGCATCCCTGAATTGAACGGAAGCAACGGCTTGGGCTCTTTCTCCCAAATCACTTTGGGATACCCGGTCCCAATTCGCCCTGGCCAAAGAGTCATTGAGGGGAGTCTTGACTTGGAGGCGTGTGGTGGGTACTCGCTCGCTTCCAATTGTCTTGCTGTTTCCCGTAGGAAAACGTCTGGTCCCGAAAGAAGAATATTTGCTTGGCCATTCCCGTACGCTTATTCTTTTGGAAAAAGCGGAATTCATTCGACTGGAGGATAACCTTTTTCCGGAAAGATTACTCAAACGGCCATCAAAAGATCTCAACTTCTTCGTGAAGTCATTTTCTCGTTGTTGCGCTGATGCACCCGTTGCGCAAAGCCCCCAAACTAGAGCGAAGAACAATGAAAATCTCGACTTTTTACAAACAAGCATAAATAACAAACAAAGGTATGAACATTACTCACTACTACGTAATACTTTTTTTGGCGAACCGTAAATGAAGACCTACCTCGAGCTTCTTCGACAAGTCATGAGAGACGGAACCTATCGTGGCGACCGTACCGGCACCGGCACTTGGTCGATCTTCGGGGCACAGGCCCGTTTTCGAATCGATGACGGCTTTCCGCTTTTGACCACTAAAAAGCTTCACCTTCGCTCCATCATTCACGAACTCCTTTGGTTTCTCAAAGGAGATACCAATGTAGCTTATCTCAAGGAGAACAAGGTTTCCATTTGGGACGAGTGGGCTGACGAAAAGGGAGACTTGGGGCGAGTTTATGGAGCCCAATGGAAAAACTGGAGGAAACCGGACGGGGGAAGCATCGATCAAATCGAAGAAGTCATTCTTTCGATCCGTGAAAACCCCACTAGTCGCAGGCATTTGGTGTGTGCGTGGAACCCAGGCGAATTGCACCTGATGGCTCTTCCGCCCTGCCATGCCCTCTTTCAATTTTACGTGGCGGAAGGCAAGCTCAGTTGTCAACTATATCAAAGAAGCGCCGACTTGTTTCTGGGTGTCCCATTCAACATCGCATCCTATGCTCTCCTAACCATGATGGTGGCCAAAATTTGCAACCTGGAGGCATACGAATTCATTCATACTTTTGGGGATCTTCATCTGTACTCCAACCATAAAGAGCAAGCCGAACTGCAGCTCACACGGGACCCTCGACCATCCCCGATCATGCTTATTCATGGCGATCAGAAAGAAATTTCAGACTTTTCCTTCGAGGATTTCGAATTAACTGATTATGACCCACACCCCCCCATCAAGGCTCCTATTGCAGTATGACGACGTCTTCCAGATTGAAAGCCATAGCCGCAGTTTCCCAAAATGGTGTCATAGGCAAACAAGGTGACTTGCCATGGCGTTTGTCGGGCGATCTAAAATGGTTCAAGAAAATAACGATGGGAAGCGTCATTCTCATGGGAAGGAAAACCTGGGAATCACTCCCGGGGATCTTGCCGGGGAGGGAAAACTGGGTGCTAAGCCGTACAATGAATCAAACGGAGGGAATTCGTGTTTTTCCTACAATCGATAGCGCCTTGTCGGAAATCGGCGACCGAATTCTCTTCATCATTGGAGGAGGTGAACTGTACTCTGCGACCTTAAAGGATTGCGCTGAACTGTACCTGACCGAAGTCCTCCAGGAAGTCGAAGATGGAGATGCTTTTTTTCCAAACCATTTAGAATGGTTCGATCCTGTGGAAACCCTCCATGAATGTGAAGAGTTCAAGTTACGCAGATGGAAGAGAAAGCCTATGGAATAAAACTCAAAGGCGAGTTTTAGAGTGAGATTGCGTCAATAGTACGGACGCAGCATTAGGTAGACGATGGGCCCGGTTACGGCAACATAGAGCCAAACCGGATAAACGATCCGGGCGAGTTTTCTGTGCTCGACGAAATGGTTCGTAAAACCGTAAACGAAAGTCAAAAGGATGAAGGGAAAGCTCAGGGCAGCGAGAACGATATGGGAAATAAGAACAAAATAATAAAGTTTACTGACCCATCCCTCTCCACCAAAGGGTGTTTCAAAGGTCGTCATGTGGTAGCAGACATAGGAAACCAAAAACACCGATGAACAACCCAAGGCAAAGAAAATCCATTGGCGGTGAAGGGAAACCTCCCTTTTTTTTATTGCTCGAACGGCCATCACGAGACCAAAGGCGGCAAAAGCGTTGAGCATCGCATGAAAGGGTGGCAGAAAAGAAAGCACTAGCCCGTCCGGCTTTTCTATCAAGGACAGAAACCGAGGACGCAAGGGACGCATGGCGGCCACAAGACCAAGGACAAGAGCGGAAATGAGCCAAACAAGAGTTTTTAACTTTCTTACCAATGCCACATTGGGCTCTTGCTTGAGGTAAGAATGTATTTCCATGCCGGGGATCAGAAAGTCAGGATCCGACTCTCAAGTCAAAAGGAATGAAGGTTTCCGATTCCCCACTGAATCGAACTTGAGCCCATAAACGATAAAGGCCTTCCTTGGGCGGACTAAACGTAAAAGTCAGAGGTCCCTTGTGAATGTCCGCTTGACCTGCCGGCAAAGCGTTTTCCAAAGGGTGCAAGTGAGCAAAGCCGTTGAGGTCGCCGTCGAAAGCCACCATATGAGCAAAAGCACCCATGACGGGACGGAGGGCAAGTGTCTCTCCACTTTCGTCCGATGCTTCAAAAACCAACTGTAAGTCTCCGCCGTCCTTGTCGGGTTCTCCCTTTTTGAGTTCGAACCTTCGCTTTCCCGATGCAAAAAGGAGGTTTTCCTCGACAGGAGATTCCGCGATCCGATTACCGTCGACCGCAAAAGAAGTAGTCATCAGAACTCTTCTGGGACTGCGAGTTGGAATGAAATCGAAGAATACGAAATAATTGCCCGAGTTCTTGGGTGTCAAAGCACAACGCCAAGTACCGTCGAAAATGGAATCGGGTTCAGGGTGAAGATGTTGGTAATCCGTGAGTGATTCGTCCACTACCAAAAGATGAATTTTTTTCGTATGACTGAGAGCGACTTCATCAGCCGAAAGCGGGGAACCGTCAAACTGTTTGATGTTCATTTCTAACTCGGCGACTTCACCGGGATTCAAATCAGCGGGCGGACGGAAATCCAAGGTCAGCGGCCATTTACGCAAGGAAAGATCA
Organism: Opitutia bacterium; assembly: GCA_002722545.1. Taxonomy (GTDB): domain Bacteria; phylum Verrucomicrobiota; class Verrucomicrobiia; order Opitutales; family Seribacteraceae; genus Seribacter. Next base: position 26,098 of record PBMI01000065.1, read on the forward strand.
ACGAAAGCTGAATCCCCTCCACCGCAATAATCGAGAACTCCCTCGGAATTATAAGTTTCTTCGTGTAAAAAGTCGCAAGGGCTGACAGGAAGGGAACGAGCAACGAAGTAAGCACCTACGAAAGGCAATGCGAACAAGGCGGCACGAAGGGAAGCAGTCATCCTTGGATACCTTCCGAAAGACGGGCAAGAAAGTCCTCAACCGACCATGATCTGCCCGGTACTTGATAAATGATTTGCCGTCGAGAGTTAACTAGCAGAGTGCGCATTGTGTGCTCGATGGTAAGAGTTTCGTGGTTTTTTCGGAGAAGACCGAACTGACGAGTTAAATCGGTAATAACACTTTTCCCTGCAGTCCCCAAACGATAATTCGTCTCATTTAATTCATAGGCATTGGCATATTGTTTGAGGACGGCAGGAGAATCGAATTGAGGATCAAGGGTTATGGAGAGGAACTTAACGTGTTTGATTTTCGTTTTATCGGCAAGAGATTGCAACCTCTTCATCTTCAGCATGGATGCAGGACACATATCGGGTACGGAACATCTGGTGAAGATAAAATTAACCACGGTGGAAGAACCATCGAAGTAATCAGTAGTGATGATATCCCCATCTTGGTCATATAAGGCGAAGGGCGGCAGTTGGTCACCCACCGAGCGAATGTTACCGTCACCGAATGACAACGTATCTCGACGCAAAAGCCGGTTAACGTTGTCGAAGCGGATTCGAGCACTTCGTTCGTCGGGCCAAAGATTGTGTAACAAATAAGCTTTTCCGGCCGGCGAAGCCAAAGTTTCCTGAACGCTACCTCTGAAAATAGTCTTACGCCTGATCAAAGCAAGCTCGCTGGCTTGAATGCCAAACTTGAAGGTCTTGCCGAGTTTGGAAGAAATATCAGGGGCAACTTTCTTCCCGGCGGACCAAAGAACAACCTCAACCTCACTCGAATTTTCGTCTGCCGCTGAAAACTCGCCTCTGATTTCGTGATCGGAAAGATTCGGGTTGGCGCGGTTAGAATTTTCTTCACCGCATGCTCCGAAAAACAAGAGACCTGCGAAATATGAGATAGAAACTAAATTTTGAATATGTGTATTCACTGTACTCTTTATACTCATGGATCTCATCCAATCAATTCCAAAGGATTAAACTAGCGAATTCGAATGCTTCTTTGCCGCTCCGACTAGTTGCGTCGATGAATTTTACCCTCCTACATAATCACAAGTGCATCTTTTATCTATCCAACCTTATCATGCTTATTATTAATACGAATAATCTTCGTAACTACACTAAAATCACGTTAACACCTCTGCATTCTACTATTAGTACAGCTATCAATCGCACATAGGAATTTATTCACCTTGCTTGCATCCTGCTTTAAATTCATTTTAATACTTGATTACCCTCGTGAATACCGCAAAAGAAATTTCATCCAAAACAGACGCGTCTACTCTTCATAATGAACATGGTATTTCGGTGCATGGCGTCTATGAGTTGACGAAACCTCGACTCAGCCTCTTGTCTGTTTTTACTGCCTCCCTTGGGTACCTGGTCCATGATCCTCTCGTTAATAATTTCAGCATCTTTGTTGCACTCACCACAGGCACCGCCTTCTCCGCTGCTGGTGCTGCCGCTCTTAATCAGTGGTTGGAACGCAAAGAAGATGCGTTGATGCCAAGAACTTCCAATCGCCCTATTCCAGCCAAATTGGTATCTCCACAGTTTGCTTTTTTCTTCGGAATCTTTATCTCCATCATCGGACTAACCATTCTCTTGTTAGGCACAAATGCATGGGCTTTTTCCTTTACCCTTCTTACCTTGATCGCCTATTTGCTTCTTTATACTCCCCTCAAAAAAAAGTCACACTTTGCGATTGAGGTTGGTGCGATATCCGGAGCTCTCCCTCCTCTTATCGGTTGGGTTGCGGCAGCAAATTCTCCAACCACCTACGGGTGGATTCTATTTGGGATTCTTTTCGCTTGGCAACTTCCCCACTTTTTAGCTATCGCATGGAACTTTCGAGAAGATTACCAACGCGGAGGATTTCAATTTCATGACTCCGGTGATCCGACCGGTGTTGCACTCGGACGAAAGAGTTTTATCTACACCCTTCTTTTGAATTTTTTTGTTTTTTCTCCTTTTCTTTTCAATCTTGGTGAGGGATACAGGCAACCAGGCGTTTTCTATCTGGTGTGCGCGATCCTTCTTACTCTTTTCATCACCTTGAGATCCCTTGACTTTTGTTTCGGGAAAGATCGCAACCGATCCGCCAAGCATCTGTTCATAGCATCCATCGTTTACTTACCCCTTTTACTTAGTGCTTTGGTAATCGATCGTTACTTGTAATTATCATGCATCCTAGACATATACCTAGAATAGTACTCTCCTTCTTTTTGTTTATTTTTCTTTTCGGTGGATGTTCACGGGTGGATCACAAGCAATCCGCTTTGGATCCAAAGGGACTTGTTGCACAAAGCCAATACGATATTTTCATCTTATCGGTCTGGATCACGATTTTCCTTTTTTGCGCAGTGGGTGGTTGCCTTTTGTATGTTTTGCTTAAGTACCGCGCTAAAAACCAGGAAGAAGCGATGGAAATTCCTTCGCAAAGCCATGGTAATTCCAAAATTGAATCATTTCTTATTTTGGCTTCCACTGTAATCCTCGTAATACTCGCCGTGCCTACATTACAAGGAATCGTCTTGATGAATAAAGTGCCTGACCCGGATGATGAGGCAACCCTCACCAGATTGAATTTGGATCGGGAGCAAATCGAAGGCGCAATCACCGTCAACGTAACAGGCAAAAGGTATTTTTGGGTTTTTGAGTACCCACAGTTTGGTATCGTTACTGCGAATGAGTTGGTTTTTCCAGTTTCCAAAGCGATTCGCATCAACCTAACCTCAGAAGATGTTATACATAGTTTTTGGCTCCCAAAACTTGCTGGCAAAATGGACCTTATGCCAGGTCACGAGAACTTTATGTGGTTTATCGCGGATCAAGAGAAAATTCTATCCAGAACCGATCGAGACGGTAACCCATACAAAACAGATGTTCCCACTGCGATGCCTGCGGTTTTCGATGGTTCGATGAGGGATGCCGTATTTGCCAAACAGGATTTCAATGCAACCTTTGAGCCAGTGGGTGGTGTTTTTTACGGTCAGTGTGCAGAATTCTGTGGTAATTCACATGCTTACATGTCTTTTCGCGGGCTTGCTCAAACTGATGAAGATTTCGGTTTGTGGGTCGAGCGGTTGCAGACTGCTCAAAATCCTAACTTGAAGCCCTCTAAATGGAATTCTTCATCGGAGTATCCAAAGGGGAGTATTGTTATCGCGAAGGACGAATCTTTAATAGACGAAAATTCGGAAAGAGAGTATCGAGCTGTGACTGATGTGAAAAAGGGCAACGAACCGAGTTTTTCTTCGGGTGCTTGGGAAAAGCTTCATTCCGACGATTATGAGATAGGAAAAACGATTTTCGAAAGCGCTCAGTGCGGACAATGTCACGCCTTGGACCGAACCGGAATCGGATCAAAAGGCCCGAACCTCACACTCTTCGGACTTCGAACTTCGCTTGCAGCCGGTTGGATGAGAAACGACAGGCCCAACCTAATCAAATGGTTGCAAAATTCTCAAGACATCAAGTTCGGAAACCTTATGTGGAACGGAGAGGGCGTTGACGACAAGCATGGCGTGAGGTCTTTTCAACCCATTCCCATCGATGAAGTAAACGACTCACCTCTCAAGAAGGAAGAGAAAAGGTTACTCAACGAGGAAAAGAAGGTTAGGGTAAACCAATTGGTTACCTACCTGCTCGAGCAAAGCTAACGGAGCATAACAAAACACCTTAAAAATCAGAAAATATGGCTACCGAATCAGTTAAGTACGTCGCACCCGAAACCGACACTAAAACATCCAGCAAAGTTTTTCCCAGACCAGGGCAGAACACTACTGGTATCGTCAACTGGCTCACTACAATCGATCACAAAAAAATCGGGCTCATGTACGGTTTAGCCTCTTTGTCTTTTCTTTTGATCGGAGGACTCGAAGCTTTGCTCATCCGCACACAGCTTTGGAGCCACAACATGGAAGTTCTTTCAAATCGTCAGTACAACCAAATGTTCACAATGCACGGAACTACCATGGTCTTTTTGGTGATCATGCCAATGAGTGCTGCATTTTTTAACTATTTGATGCCTCTCCAAATCGGGGCCCGCGACGTAGCATTTCCCCGCATGAACACTTTGAGTCTTTGGTGTTTCATCGCTGGAGGAATCATCTTGAATTTAAGTTGGTTTTTCACTGGCGGAGCACCCGCCATTGGTTGGTTCGGCTACGCACCTCTCACCGATAACAGGTTTGCCGAGGTCCTTATGGACATGGGTCCCGACTTTTGGATCTTTTCACTTCAAGTCCTCGGCATCGCTTCTCTTTTGGCCTCTTTCAATTTTATCACTACAATCATAAACATGAGGGCTCCCGGCATGACTATGATGAGAATGCCCCTTTTCACATGGATGACGTTGTTCGTGAGCTTTCTCCTCATATTGGCTTTGCCCGCGATCGCCATCGCTTTGGCCGAACTTATGTTCGATCGTTCATACGGAACTAATTTCTTTGATTTCCTCGAAGGTGGCAAACCTCACCTCTGGCAGCACCTTTTCTGGATATTTGGGCACCCTGAAGTCTATATTCTCATCCTTCCGGCAATGGGGATCGTTTCGGAGATTATCCCAGTATTTTCTCGCAAACCTTTGTTTGGGTATGGTTTGATTGTATTTTCCGGCGCCATAATTGGCTTCATGGGATTCGCCGTCTGGAGTCACCACATGTTTACTACAGGAATGGGGATTGTTGCAACTTCAGCGTTTTCAATTTTAACTATGCTCATTGCGATTCCGACTGGGGTCAAAATTTTCAATTGGATTGGAACCATGTGGGGTGGACGCATCCGCTTTGATCCTCCCATGCTATTCGCGCTTGGTTTTATTACCATGTTCATGATCGGAGGATTTACCGGCATCATGCATTCATCCGTTCCTATCGATGCACAACACCAGGACACTTACTTCGTTGTAGCCCACTTCCATTACGTATTGATAGGAGGGGCTTTATTCGGACTGTTTGCAGGCTTTTATTTTTGGCTTCCCAAGATAACTGGCAAAATGATGAACAAATCGCTTGGCAAATTTGTCTTCACTCTCATGTTTATTGGTTTCAACTTAACCTTTTTCCCCATGCACTACTTGGGAATGATTGGACAACCTCGTCGAACGCATACCTACAATTTAGGTCACGGTTTTGAAACTTGGAATCAAATTGCCACAATCGGATCTTTCATCTTGGGAATAGGTGTCTTTATTGGTTTTTTACAATTCGTCCATTCTTTTTGTTCCAAAAAGCTCAAACCCGCCGGCAAAAACCCTTGGGATGCTAGGACTCTCGAGTGGACACTTTCATCTCCTGTAAAAGAACACAACTTTGCCCGTACTCCCATAATTAAAGCAAGGGATCAAGCTTGGGAGAACAACTATGGGCCCCCCGAAAATCATTCGGAAAAAGTACCCCTTGATGACCATGGGGTTCACATGCCCGACCGCTCTTGGACCCCTCTTCTTTCCGGTATAGGTTTGTTGACTATGGTTCTAGGATTGCTTTTTCATTTATCCTTGGATCAATCGGGAGAAGTCGTCCGAGATTATACCGTTGCGATCGTTGGCGGAGTTATTTTCATCCTTGGAGTGATTTTGTGGGCAGTCGAAGGCGGCGGTGGCTATCATTTATTCCCCAAGGAAGAAGATGAGTAAGTACTCTGCAACTTAAAAAAAATTGTTTATCGATGAGCGACGCTGCAACACACGCCCTTGACCACCACGAACCACCTACAAGCACAGGAATTCCAAACAAAAAGGTGTTGATGTGGGCCTTTTTGGGATCGGATTGTATGTTTTTCGGAACACTCATCTCGACACATCTGATATATCGCAAGATTTCCGCTACAGTTAACGGTACTCCCTTGGATATTCGTAATATCTTCGATATTGAACTCACCTCTTTCAGCACATTCATCCTTTTGGCGAGTTCTCTTTTCATGGCATTGGCAGTATCGGCCATTCACAAGGGAAATTTAACCGGCACGCGGTGGATGCTTTTCGGTACTGTTGTATTTGGTACAATATTTCTTGCCTGTCAAGTTTACGAGTTCACTCACTTCGTTTACCTTGAAGGCCATGAATTGACCCTTTCGACTTATCAAGGTGAGGCTCATGTATTTGGATCTACTTTTTACGTACTTACTGGAACACATGGAACCCATGTTGCGATCGGGGTCTTTTGGCTTATAGGATGGCTTCTTTACTCATTCACCGGAAGGATGACTACCGCAGACGCCATAGACATTGAATGTTGTGGCCTTTATTGGCATTTTGTTGATATCGTATGGATCATCATATTTCCTGTCGTGTACTTAATGGAGTATGCGTTTTAAAAAGTCTTCGGTCAATAACCTGCACGAACTAGAGCACTAACTATGAGCGGACATTCGGATGATCCCTTGTTAGAAGAAAGCAACCGTTTCTTCACTTTTTTCAATCTTTCGATGATCCTAGTCGCCATAACCGGTATCGAGGTTGTCATCATTTATATAGAGACATTCGAAGGCTCTTACATCATCGGGGTGTTGTTTGCTACCTCGATTATCAAGTTTATCGGAGTGATTTGGTGGTTCATGCACTTAAGGTGGGACAAAATCCTTAACACGATTCTATTCCTCATGGGTTTGGTTATTGCACTTGCCACTTTTTTTGCGGTCGTTTACATGGCCGACACGCACCCGGAAATATCAGCTTTTGAAGTTAAAATAATCAAGGAAGAATGGAAGCCAGGCCATGACTACAAAAAGGATGATTACGTGACACACGAAGGTTCGTTTTTCGTCGCTAATCTTGATCACCGGTCCACTGAAACTTTTTCAGATTCGATTGATTCATTGGGATTGGTTTGGACGGTAATCAAACCAAACAAAATTCCCCACCAATTTTCTTGGAAGGTTTCTCATGGTGATTTGATCGAAATTAATTCCAAGAAAGACGGTTTAGTTTTCTTTGAGCGCGTTTTGGATTCAGAACAAGAAAACATAGTCGGTGATTGTGTTTATCTGCTTGACCAAGAGGCTTCTGCAACAGATTTTCGCATTAAAGTAAGATCGGAATCATATTGGACGGACACCGTAATGAGCAATTAGGCTAAGTTCTGCAAGCATCACCCTGCGCAGAAAAAAATATTTTGGGATGATAGTCTCACCCATCAATTTATCCCACTGGCACACCGAACCCGCTCTTGTAGCCGGAATTCTTTTCTTTGCCTGGCTTTATGCCATTATAGTCGGACCATTCAGGGAAAAGATCTGCCCAAATCTAGCCTACTCAGGAAGACATACTTTTTGGTTTTATCTTGGATTAGTCAGTTTTTACCTTGCCGTTGGATCACCCTTGGATCCCTTGGGAGAGAACTTTCTTTTTTTTGCTCACATGATCCAACATAACATACTAATGTATGTGAGTCCTCTGTTTTTTCTTATCGGTATTCCACAACCCTTGCTTGACCGATTCTTGAAAACTAATCCGCTTGCAGAAAAATTTCTTGGTTTTTTTACTCACCCGATTATCGCTGGGCTTCTTTTCACTTTGGTTTTCTCCTTTTGGCATTTCGGGGTATTTTATGAGGCGGCTCTCAAAGACAAAACATTACACATGGCCGAGCATCTGTCCATGTTTGTCACCTCGATTGCAATGTGGTGGCCCATTTGCTCTCCATCCAAACGGTTGCCCCCTATTCGCTACGGACCACAAATGCTTTACATTTTAGCGCTAATGCTTGGCCAAACGCCCATCTTCGCCGTACTTACTTTTTCGGAAGAGGTTCTCTACGAGACTTATTTCTATGCGGAAAGAGTTATGAACCTTTCTCCTTTGGAAGATCAAAAAACCGGTGGGGTCCTTATGAAACTGGCAAACATGGCAGTATCGGTCGGAGTTCTTTCATCAATCTTTTACCGCTGGTCAAAAAAACAAGAGACGGAAATCCAACCGGCTTAGAGACGCGAAACCAAAAGCTCACGCTCAAAGAGCATTTCCTTGGGTAAGAATTCGGACAACTGAAGAAACAATTCCTCATGCCTTAATGTTTGCATCCTCAGTTTTTCGGAATCAATCGACATTAATTCTTCCCATTGTTCATTTGAGAAATCGAGACCCGACCAGTCGAGATCCCCTTTTTTGGGAACCCATCCCAATGGGTTTTCATGGGCCCGTCCCCTTCCATTCGAGCGTTCGACGATCCACCGCAAAACTCTCATGTTTTCACTGAAGCCAGGCCAAAGAAATTTCCCGCTCTCATCCTTGCGAAACCAATTAACGTGAAAAATACGGGGCTTTTCTTCCAACTGCTTGCCCATCCTGATCCAATGCCTGAAATAGTCACCCATGTTGTATCCGCAAAAAGGAAGCATCGCCATCGGATCTCGTCTCAAATTCCCTAGAGCTCCCTCTGCTGCGGCTGTGGTTTCGGAAGTCAACGTCGCACCCAAATATACCCCATGGTTCCAATTGAAAGATTGGTATACCAAGGGGATGTCCGACATTCTCCGCCCGCCGAATATAAAGGCGGAAACAGGCACGCCGTCCGGGTTTTCCCAATCCGGATCGATGGTTGGACATTGCGACGCTGGAGCAGTGAAACGAGCATTGGGATGAGCCGCCGGGGATTCGGATTCGGAAGACCATTCTTCTCCCCGCCAATCGGTGAGCCCCTCTGGAGGGTGGGAAGTAAGCCCCTCCCACCAAACATCCCCGTCCGAAGTCAATGCCACGTTGGTGAAAAGGGTATTTGCACGCATTGATTCCATGGCATTGGGATTGGTTTCCCATGAAGTACCCGGAGCAACTCCGAAAAAGCCCGCTTCCGGGTTGATCGCCCGAAGGCTTCCGTTGGCATCGGGCTTTAGCCACGCGATATCGTCCCCAACGGTGGAGACCTTCCAACCTTTCATGGATTCGGGCGGTATAAGCATGGCCATGTTCGTTTTTCCGCAAGCACTCGGAAAAGCCCCCGCTACGTATGTTTTCTCACCATCCGGGCTTTCCACGCCAAGGATCAGCATATGCTCGGCCATCCATTTGTTATCCCGAGCCATACAGGATGCAATACGCAAGGCTAGACACTTCTTCCCAAGCAAGGCGTTCCCTCCATATCCACTTCCGTAGGAAACGATGGTTCGCTGTTCGGGGAAGTGAACAATATGGGTATTCTCGGGGTCGCAGGGCCAAGGAACGTCTTCCACCCCATCTTTGAGCGGAAAACCGACCGAATGAAGACACGGAACGAAAAAATCTTTCTCCCCTAGTTGATCAAGCACGGCTTGCCCCATCCTCGTCATGATTTGTAGATTCAATACGACATATGGGGAATCGGTAACTTGAACACCGAACTGGGAAAGGGAGGAACCCAAAGGCCCCATGCAGAATGGGATCAAGTACATTACCCGGCCTTCCATGCAACCTTTGAACAAACGCTTGAGCTTAGCCCTCATTTTTCTGGGTTCCTGCCAGTTATTGGTCGCACCCGCGTCATCCTTTCCGTAACTGCAGATGAAGGTCCTACTCTCAACCCGGGCCACGTCATGAGGATCTGATCGTACAAGAAAACTATTGGGACGCTTTTTCTTATCCAAGCGAATCATCGACCCTTGCGTGACCATGAGATCGGTGAGTTCTTTCCATTCCTGCTTTGATCCGTCGCACCAACGAACGGATTGGGGTTGGCACATCTCAACCATCTTGTCCAACCACTTCAAAAGGGCTATGTTGTTGGTTTTTTCCCGATCATATTCCACTTTCTTTTCTTCCATAGTTTAAAGTCGGTATTCATCGGTGGACCTCGAGTCAAACATTCCGTGGTCAAAAGATCCGTTATTTTTAAAATTTACCTTCGATTGTGAAGAAATCTGGTTTGCCAATCGGGAAGGGAACCCCTACCTCATTATCCATCTTATGATTAATCAAGGTAAGCAACGCACCGCCGTATTGGCATTGGAAGATGGAAGTGTCTTTCGAGGTTTTCCTTTCGGAGCCTCGACAACGATCGAGGGGGAAGGAGTTTTCAATACCTCAATGACCGGATATCAAGAAACGCTTACCGATCCTTCTTATTATGGGCAAATCGTTACTATGACGACTCCTCAAATAGGAAATTACGGCGTCAACGAAGAAGACGAGGAATCAAAAGGTCCCAAGGTCGCCGGTTTCGTCGTTCGAGAGTTAAGTCCAGTCGTGAGCAATTGGAGGGCAACCGGATCGCTTGACGAATACTTGAAAAAAAATGGGATTCCGGGAATAGAGGGTGTGGATACTCGTGCCATCACCAAAAGAATTCGCGTACACGGCGCCCTTAATGCATGCCTGAGTACGGAAGGCATTTCCGACGAAGAAGCTTTGCAACGAGCCCGGAATTGGGAAGGCATCGTCGGTCAGGACTTCGTCAAGGAGGTGACCTGCAAGGAGTCCTTCACTTGGGATCCAACCGGTGAGGAGAGTCAAATTTTTACCGTTCAAGGGACGGACCTCAAGACTCATGAGCCCGCTTTTTCCGAAACCCATCGTCTCGTGGCCTTTGACTATGGAGCCAAGAAAGCCATCTATCAAAACCTGCGCAGACATGGTTTCGAAGTGATCGTCCTTCCCGCAGGCGCGTCGGCAGAAGAAGCCAAGTCCCACCAACCCGATGCTATTTTCCTTTCAAACGGACCCGGTGATCCTTCGGCCTTGGATTATGCGCATGAAACCGTCCGTCAGCTCATGACGGATTACCCTGTCTTTGGAATCTGCCTTGGACACCAGATCTTAACCCATGCCATAGGGGCATCGACCTACAAGTTGAAATTCGGGCACAGGGGAGCGAATCAACCAGTCAAAAACGTTGAGTCGCAACGCGTTTCCATAACTTCGCAAAACCATGGCTTTGCATCGGAAAAGGACGCGCTTGAAAAAATGGGGGCCATCGTTACCGAATACAACCTGAACGACCAAACGGTTTCCGGACTTCGGATGAAAGACTTACCGGTCTTTTCCGTTCAATATCACCCAGAGGCCTCACCCGGACCCAACGACGCCAATCACCTTTTCAAGGCGTTTCATGACATGGTGACGGAATCCAAAAAACAAAGCGGTTGATTGACCTCCCACCAAAACCTGAAACCTCAAAGACCTAAAAGGTGAACAAAGACGGGCCGACTCCATCATGAAGTGCGGTCTTGTTTTTGACTTGTTTCTTGAGAAGCATGAGACTGGATCGGGTCATCCTGAACAACCCGTACGAGCATCCCACGTTTACCGCGAAATCGTAAAAGCGGGCTTGCTTCCCCGGACCCTCAAGGTCACGCCAAAGCCCTGCAGGGAAGAAACTTTGGCGTTGGTTCATGATTCCGCTTACCTGGCTCAGGCCAAAAAAGACATCCTCGGAGGGTCTTCCACTCTGAGCACTGGTGATACACAAGTCTGCAAAGAATCCTGGGAGGTCGCCCGAAGGGCCACGGGCGGCTCTCTTCAAGCAGTAGACAAAGTCATGGATGGTGACTTCAATCGAGCCTTTTGCCTGACCCGCCCTCCCGGTCATCATGCAACACCCAACAAAGGCATGGGGTTTTGTGTTTTCAATCACGTTGCAATTGCAGCAAGGTACGCCCAAAAAAAATACGGGGTTGGAAAAATTCTCATCGTTGATTGGGACGTCCATCACGGCAACGGAACACAAGACGTCTTTTACGAGGATGATTCCGTCTTTTTTCTCAGCACTCACCAAGCTCCTTGGTACCCCGGCACAGGGAACAAAGAGGAAACCGGAAAAGGGAAAGGCTTGGGGCATACCCTCAATTGCCCTCTACCTGCAGGTTCAGGGAGAAGTGAAATCGTAGAAGGAGCCTTCGGGGTGGAACTCCTGAAAAAGATTGGTGGATTCCGACCCGAATTGATCTTGGTTTCCGCCGGTTTCGACTCCCGCAAGGGCGATCCTCTCGGACAATTCAGATTGGAAGACCGTGATTTTTCCGATTTGACGAAGCTCATCGTGGACTTGGCCAAAGAGCATTGCGAAGGGAAGGTCGTATCGATACTAGAAGGGGGCTACGACTTGGATGGCTTGGCCAAAGCCGCAACCGCTCATTTTAAAGCTTTGTTGGCTCCCTGAGACTCCAATTTTTACGATTATCAAAAAAAATACTCCCGAATATTGGACAGATCACAAAACTTGGATTAGAGTAGAGTCAATTAAAAGAACATTCGCAATTGGAAGTCTGCACCTTCGTCAAAAGCTACCTATTACTACCCGTAAAGGAAGGGAAGCAGGTTGAAAGACCGAAACTCTTTTCAAGCATCGTGTAAGCGGTGCTTTTTTTTGTGTTTTTCCAGTTCGGAGAATCGCATTACTTGACTATGCCAGCCTCGTTCATTAGGTGATTGAATCATGTTACGCGGAATATCACCTCTACTTAGTCCACAACTTCTTGAAACCCTTTATCGCATGGGCCACCACGACGAAATTATTTTCGGCGATGCTCATTTCCCCGGGGAAAGTTGCAACGATACGATCATCCGGGCCGATGGATTGAGAATCGACGACCTGCTCGATGCGATTCTTCCTCTTTTCGTGCTCGATCACGTAATCGAGCAACCCGTTATGATGATGGGCCCCTTGCCCGAAGACAAAGCCAACCCAACCATTGCCGCTGATTATCAAAAGGTACACGACGGATACGCCGACATCGTCAAGAAGCACTATCCTGAAACCTCTCCCATTGCCCAAGTCGACAAGTACGATTTTTACGACCGCACGCGCAAAGCCTTTGCCGTCGTCATGACGGGAGACGTGCGAATTTACGCCAACTTGATTTTGGCGAAAGGCGTGACTACCTGGTAAGCAACTTCTACCCTCTTGATTTTCCGCCGGAGACGTTGACTGTCGTTCCGTGCAGATAAGAAGCCCGATCGGAAACCAAGTAGACAACCAAATCCGATACCTCCGAAAGCTTGCCACTTCGCCCCAAAGGAATGGAGGAACCATCGTTGGATCGTAACTCCTCGACCGAAACCCCCCGGGTATAAGCCAAAGACTCTTCGTAGGCATCGCTTCTCATGCTCGTGGTTTCCATTATACCCGGAGCTACTCCAACGATACGGATCCCGTTTTTCCCCAACTCCTTGGCCCAGGAACGGGTCAAGTTTTGGTTGGCGGCTTTGGTGGCGGCATAAACGCTTTGTCCTTCGCTTCCTTCCATGCCGGACTCGGAGGACATGTTGATGATCACTCCCCCCTTTCCTCCAGCAAGCATTTGACGGGCCGCGGCTTGTGCGCATAAGAACTGACCCTTCACGTTGACCGCGAAAACTTTGTCCCAGATTTGTTCAGTCAATTCTTCTTTGCCGGCAGGATCCACAAGGAGGCGCGGTACGTTGATTCCTGCGTTGTTCACCAAAGCATCAACCGTACCCCAACGTTCAACCGTTAAGCTGATCAGAGAATCAACGTCCTCCTTCGAGGTGACGTCGCACTTGGCGAAAGCCGCTTCACCGTGGCCTGCCTGGTTGGCTTCCTCCACCGCTCGAGCTCCAACTTCTTCTGCGAAATCGGCAATCATGACCTTCGCTCCGACTTCGACGAAACCCTTGGTCACGGCAAGTCCGATCCCTGCCGCTCCGCCCGTTACAATTACAACTTTGTCTTCCAAATTCGTCCAACTCATGAACAGATCCTCTATTGGTTATTTTAGGTTATGCGAGATTCAAGGGATAAGGTACACCATACCCACGATAAAGCGCTTGCTCGACTTTACGGGACCAGGTGTCTTCGTTTACCTCGAGTTCATCAGCTGCTTCGATCAAAGATTGACGAACAAGCCCACTAGCCTTCTGGGCCGCAGAGCGGAAAGAAGAAGAGGTGGCTTCCACGTAAGGCAAATCAGGTAATTCTGTGAAGGCAAAAAAAGAGCCAAAGGGTTGATCCCGCTCGACCTCTCCCATCATCTCGGTCACGGACCGCAATCCACAAACACCTTTGACCATCCAATCGAAACTAACCGGATTACTCGCCTGTTCCACCATGTCGTCGGAATGTGGTTCCGAAGTATTCGTCATGTGCCACGGGACGTTTTCCCCGCATATCTGGTGACGCGAAACATAATGCGCTTGCCGCGATCGGATCGGGACAAGCAAATCACCATCGACGAAATTCACCGCGGCGCTGCGGGCAAGCCTCGTCTCCAATTGAGAGTATGAACGCTCAGCTTCATCAGGTGGTCCGGCGATGAACAAATCGGTAATGAGTTCCTCCTCGTCCAAGGGCTTGAAATCAGATGAAAGGGTTTCCGGGGAGGAAAGAAGCACAGAGCTTCCCTTGGGTATCAGTTCCAAATATGCCTTCTCACGGTCGCTTCCGGGCTCGAATCCGATCAAGGCCACTCGCGGATCACGAGCCAAGCCACGAAAGCGTTTGGGATCATTCGGGCCGAGGTTATGATGCATCGCGTCCACTTGCCCACGGGCTTCTTCTTCAAGGGATGGGAATTCGCTCGCTTTACCTACGGGCATTCGAATCAAAAGATCGGGATCAACGGCACCCGCATAGTTGTTCAAGTTGCCACCATCGGCCAAAATCGAAACGGCTTGGTCATAGGTTTCCGAAGATGCGTAGTTGGTCCATACGACGTCCGATTTTCCATGCTCGGTCAATTTTTCGATGATCGCCGGATCTTTCCGGTCAATGAGAATGACCTTCGTTCCCCTCTGGCGCAAATCCTTCACGAGAGCGTATTCGTCCATCTGATCAAGCTTGGCCTGAGAACCCGTAACGTAAACTACACGGGGCAATTCTTCGTCGGGCACGCTGGCCACGATGGTCAAATTGATCATCGCCATCCTCGCCGTTCCCGAAAGGTAGGCCAATACGGAGCGAGGGGGTACTCCGTACTTGAATCCCCCACCCTCTCCAATCACAAAGACGTGTTTATTCGTACCGTAGTTGCAAGCAAAAGGTTCGGCATGAGCAAGCGAGATCAAGCTTGTGTCCTTCTTGGGGGTCACCTTGTTGAACAGGTTGCCGAACCCTTGCGCCTTTACGAAAACAGGAGCCTTTGCAGGTACGGCATTGAACCTCCTCAGCCCTCCCAAGTATCTGTAGGAGTAACCCAGGGCGGCAAGCACGCCTTCTTTCTGGGGCTCGAAGGAGAGAGGATCGATCGGTTCACTGGCATGACCGGGAGTAATGACCACGACGTCACCACGGTCAAAAGGAGAATCAGCCGGGGCCTCCAGAATCAATTGCAATGTTTCGTGACCCAAGGCGACCTGGTCGACTCCGGAAGGAACTCTGGCATGGGCGTCGAACTGACGGATCGCCTTCGCATCCGATGCGCAACGACAATTGCCAAAGCTTGCGAGCAAAAAACTTTCGCCGTCAAAGCTTGAGTCAGGCAACTCGTCGGACAGCAATTCTATCCGGTCGGGTCCGGTCAAGTAAACGCCATCGTGCCTGAATTGCGCCTCAATCTTGAGATCTTTGGCCCGTTGTTCCAACGAAGTAGGTTCAATGTCGCTCATGCTTGATGGAAGTTGGTTATCTCAAACAACGGACTCAGATCCCAGCTCTTTGCCTGCGAAGAAGCTCGCCTGTAGTGGGATTCGAACTCAATTGATGGCCGGACAATGGTATGATGCGCTCGTGGATTGCATCCAACATCCAAGAAGGCTGTGGGAAGAAATCGTTTTCAACCTCAGCGCAGGGGGTTATCCAGTTCCTGGAACCGACCACCACGGGAGGTGCATCCAAGTCGTCGAAAGCCAATTGGCTTATGTTGGACGCGATGTCCTGCATAACCGAACCTCGCTCGCAGGCATCCGATGAAAGAAGCACCTTGCCTGTCTTGCGAACGGACTTAATCAAGGGATCGTAATCAAGGGGATTGATTGATCGACAATCAAAAACATCTGCGGTCAGGCCGTATTTTTGTTCCAATATATCGGCAGCCTCCAAAGCTCGATACATGGTGGCGCCCACGGTAATAAGAGTTATGTCCTTGCCCGTTCTTCTTTGTGCAGGGGGCCCAAAAGGAACCTCGTAGTAATCGGCGGGAACTTCCTTCTCGAACAATTCGCCGATGTCGTAAAGACGTTGGCTTTCGAAGAAGATGACTGGGTCGCTACCGGCCAATGCCGTATTGAGCATTCCCTTTGCATCGTAAGGCGTGGAAGGAAAAACAACCTGCAAGCCAGGAATATGGCTTACCATGGCGCACCAATCCTGGGAATGCTGTGCACCATACTTCGAACCGACCGATACCCGCAGAACAACGGGCATCTCAAGAATGCAGGCGGACATGCTTTGCCACTTGGCCAGTTGATTGAAGATCTCGTCTCCAGCTCGTCCCATAAAGTCACAATACATCAATTCGACCAAGGCTCTTCCGCCTTCCAAGGCATAACCAACGGCGCTGCCCACAATGGCGGCCTCGGAAATCGGGGAATTGAAAAGGCGATGATAAGGAAGGGACTCGGTCAAACCCCGATAGCATGCGAACGCTCCACCCCAGTCACGATTTTCTTCTCCATAGGCAACCAGAGTCGGGTCCTTCTGAAACCGGTGAAAAGCCGCTTCAAAAATTGCATCCCGATATTGAAAGACCTTGTTCTTGGAAACGGGCTTGCCATCCACGACCCCGGCACGGGATTTCTTGGCCAAAGCCAACACGCGTGGGTTTTCGGCCGCGGGAAGGATCAACTCGGGTTCCCGGTCGGGAGCGTAGCTTTCCCTTTTTCTCTTGGAAAACATCAAGTCTCCGATTTTTTCCGAGTCCAACCGTGGTGAGACCTCCAAATCGGAAGCCAAGCGGAAGGCTTGCGTCATCGCCTTTGTAACATCAGTTTTATTTTCCGCTATCGCATCCTCAGTTAACAGACCTTCGTCAATGAGTTCTTGGGCATAAGCGACCAAAGGATCGATTGCCTGCCACGCATCAATCTCCTCCTTCAACCGGTATGAAGAGGCATCGGAGGGTGAGTGCCCGGAGAAACGGTAGGTAATGGTCTCGAGTAGGACTGGCCCCTTGCCTGATTCAAGCAAGGCCTTTTTTCGCTTAATCGCATCGACCACAGCCAAAGGATTGTAGCCATCCACCCTTTCGGCATGCATGGACTCGGGGTTCACACCAGCTCCGACTCGAGCAAGGCAATCAAAGGCCATAGTTTCACCTGCGGTTTGTCCCCCCATCCCATAAAAATTGTTCATGAAGTTAAAGATGATGGGCAATCCCCCTCTCATGGATGATTCCCATAGCTCCTTGAACTGGCGCATCGAAGCAAAATTCATTGCTTCCCAGGTCGGTCCGCAACCCATCGAAGCATCTCCAATATTGGAAATGACGATCCCGCTCTTTCTATTCACCTTTTTGAAAAGGGAAGCACCCATTGCGATGTCGGCCGAACCACCAACGATGGCATTGTTAGGGAGAATTCCAAACGGAGGAAAAAAGGCATGCATCGATCCACCCAATCCGCGGTTGAATCCATTGCTTCGACCAAAAATTTCAGCAAGCGCTCCATAAAGAAGGAAGTTGCGGGCCAGATCCTTTACGCAACTGGATTCTTCTTTCTCAACCACCCGGTAACAATCTCCGTCGAGAAAGTTCTCCATGATGTTGAGCAACGAATCATCATCAAGCTTACGGATGGAAGACATTCCCTTGGCAAGAATTTCACCATGCGAACGGTGCGAGCCAAGGATATGATCGTCCACCTCGAGGAGAAAAGCTTGTCCGACGGCTGAAGCTTCCTGTCCGATGGACAAGTGAGCCGGGCCCTTGTGATCGTATTCGATCCCCTCATACGAGCCCTGCGTCTTGATGCTCTGGAGCATGCTCTCGAACTCCCTAATGAGAAGCATGTCCTCATACATTCCGACCAAGGCGTCCGGGCCATAGTTTTCTTTTTCCTTGGCCAGATCTTGTTGGTATTGATTAAGAGGGATCTCGGCAAAGGGAAGGATCCCTGCTTTGCGTTCTTCCGCTGGTTCGACGATTTGTGACTTCGGCATGACGAATAATTGGTTTTGGCTGAGTAAAAGTTTGGTTAGCGGACTGCCATGAAGACATCCTTCATGATTTCCGAAGTAGTGGGGTGAGGAAACACGATCTCCTCGATTTCTTCCTCTCGCAATTCGGTTTCCAACATGGCGGTTGCCCCGAAGATCATCTCGGAACACGCTCCCCCGACCATGTGCACGCCCAACAAGCGGTTCGTTTCGGCTTCAAGCACGACTTTGCACAACCCAGATTCGTCCGGGTTCTCCGCCAAATAGCGGGCGTTGATAGCCATGGGAATTCTTCCGGTCTTGACCTTCAGGCCACGGGCTTCGGCCTCTTCCTTCGTCAAACCGACAACCGCAACCTCGGGACTTGTGTATACGACAGCCGGCATCTTGTCATAACGCATTCTGTCGGGACGACCCGTCATGTTATGCACTACGACTTCAGCCATCCGACTCGCGGCGTGAGCAAGCCATGCTTGTCCTGTGACGTCACCAGCGGCCCAAAGTCCGGGCACGTTCGTCGCTCCACGATCATCCGCCCGAACGCCACCTCGTGGATCGATGTCCAAGCCCAGCTCTTCCAAGCCCAACCCTTTCGTATTTGGAGTTCGACCGGTCGCTACCAAAACAAGATCGCCCTCCAGTGAGTCCGAACCATCCGCATTCGCAAAACTTACCGATTTAGGGTCAATCGATTCGACCTTCGTATCAAGTTTGAAATTCACCCCTTTCTTGGTGAGCTCCTCACGTAACACGGCGGCGACCTCGGGATCCAGGTTCGGACAAATTTCCGGCATCGCTTCGAGGACGGTAACCGGAACGTCTACGGATGCGTACATACAGGCAAATTCACAACCAATCACACCCCCACCCACGATAATCAAATGGTCCGGCAAAGTCTCGCGGTTAAGAATACCCGTCGAATCAACAACATGGTCCGAATCAATTCCTGGAATCGGCGGCACGAAAGGAGAAGAACCCGTGCAAAGCAAAATATTGTCGGCTTCATGCGTTTCTCCGTTGATGGAAACCGCCAAGCCGGGAAGCAAGGTCGCCTCTCCCTCGACGACCTCCACCTTGTGCTTTTTCATCAAGCCGGCGATTCCGCTTCTCATCTTGTCCATGACTTGATTCTTGTGAGCGTGAGCTTTGGGGAAATCATAGGACAGGCCTTCGACTTCGACTCCGAAAATCGAGCCGTGTTTGGCATGGTGGTAGGTCTTCGCTGCCTGGAGCAATGTTTTGGAGGGAACGCAGCCCTCGTTGAGGCATACGCCTCCGAGCTTGCTCTTCTCGACAAGCAGGGTCTTCAGACCCGAAGCGGCGGCTTTCTTGGCAGCGACGTATCCGGCGGGGCCGGCGCCTATGACGGCAAAATCATATTTCATATTCGTGTTATTCGTTGGGTTGTGAAAAGGGCTGTCCCGGGTTTGTTTCAAGATGAAAAACAAGGGACTGAAGGAAGCGGGCGGCCGGGGCACCGTCTATGGCCTGATGATCAATGGTCAGACTCAAGGGTAAATAATCGGCATAAGTCACTTCGTCCGAAGCCGAACGTTTCGGCTTGAGGACAATTCCGCCGACTCCGAGAATCGCAATTTCAGGAGCATTCAGGACTGGAGTAAAGGTCTCTACACCTAGCATTCCAAGATTCGTTAGGGTGAAGGACCCACCTGCGAGGTCGTCCGGAGGAATCGTTCCCTCTCGGCAAGAAGAGGCTAGTTTCTTGATCTCGGAAGACAATCCCTCGATCGACATATCGGAAGAGTCTCGAATGACCGGAACGAGCAAACCACGAGGGGTGTCGACGGCCACACCCAAATGAACCTTCTCGAAGACCGCAATACGGTCCCCTAGAAAATGGGCATTCATTTCGGGATGAACTTTCAAGCATTCAATAATGGCATGGGCGATCAAATCATTCAGGGAAACCTTGGACTTTCCGTCCGCCAAGCGCTGCTTTCGATAAGCTTGGGCCATAGTGAGTTCAAAGGAAGAATGCAAGGTAAGCTGAGCTGTCGACTGCAAGGACTGCATCATGCGCTCGGCGATCACTTTTCTGATTCCCTTGACCGGTTGGGTTTCGGCGCCCTCGATGGAACCGGGGACCCTCATGTCACCAGCGAGGGCCATACCGGCTAAACCGCTTCCCCGAAGAGGAGGTTCAAGCCCATCTGCCAAAGCGCGAACTCGGGCGCTTGCAGAAAGACTTGGACGGCCAGCGAGAAAGGCTTCTACGTCACGTTCAATGACCCGACCGCCGGGGCCGGAACCAATTATGATTTCGGCGTCAAGGCCTCTTGAGGAAGCTAGCTTCCGGGCTCTTGGACTCACCCCCGAACTTGTAGTCGAGTGTGGTGAAATTTCGACGGAGGCAGCCGATGGAGTGGAAGATTGAGCGTCGACCGATGCAACGGCGGCAGCACTGGCGGAAGGTGCCTCCGGTTGAGCGGGAGAGGAGTCGGCAGGACGGAATTCGCTTACCTCTTCGCCTTCTTCTCCGACGACTGCGACGTTGGCCAAAACGGGCACGTCGTCATCCGCTTCCCAAAAGAGTTCGAGGATGGTTCCGGAAGCCGTTGATTCCAAGTCGAAGCTGGCTTTGTCCGTCTCGATTACGGCCAAAACGTCACCCTCTGCGACCTCGTCGCCAGGGTTGACTTTCCATTCGGTTAAGATGCAGCTTTCAACGGACTGACCT
This sequence comes from Opitutia bacterium, assembly GCA_002722545.1. Classification (GTDB taxonomy): domain Bacteria; phylum Verrucomicrobiota; class Verrucomicrobiia; order Opitutales; family Seribacteraceae; genus Seribacter. Next base: position 46,923 of record PBMI01000065.1, read on the forward strand.
TGACGGGGCATTATGATAGGAGTCGCCATGATAGGTATGTTTTAGTGTTTCATGCAAGGAGGACCTTAACTCCGCGCTTGCGCAATGATTTCGCAAAAGGTTTCGGGAGTTTGGCATCGGTAACGAGAACGTCGATGGCATCCCAATCGGAGACACGGGCAAAGGAGACCTTCTCGGCTTTGCCCGAGTCGGCGAGAAGAATTACCTGCCCCGCTTGAGCCGCCACCAAATTCTTGACGAACGCCTCATTCGGATCCGTTGTAGTCAGGCCACTCTTGAGGCAAAAACCCATGGTGCCCATAAACGCCTTGTCAACATGAACTTGACCAAGAACTCCCGAGGTGAGGGGCCCCACCATGGTCTGACTGATCCTGCGCAGTTCTCCACCAATTAAAAGTATTTTCGGACCTGAATCCGCCAATTCGGTGGCCGCCCGCAATGAATTCGTAACCAGGGTGAGGTCCGTTCGGTCCTTGAGCAAACGGGCAAGCCCCAAAGTCGTGCTGCCCCCATCCAAATAGACCGAGTCTCCCGTACTGATTAATTTGCAAGCTTCTTCGGCAATACGGCTTTTTTCCTTGCTCGCAGTGTTTGTCTTATCGTCAAACACCGCCTCTTCCATGCGGTTTTCCATGGTAACGGCACCGCCATGAACACGCTGCAACCTGCCATTCTCTTCAAGAATTTCAAGATCCCGACGGATCGTTGCGACGGAAACTTTCAGGTTTTGCCGAAGATCCTCGACCCTCACGATCCCTTCATCCCTTACGAGGGACCGAATAAGCTCCCTTCTTTGAGGGGCAAGGACTGGGAAAGTGGGCTGAATCATTTTGCTCGTCTAAGATCGTTTTTGATCGTTTTTGAGAGAAATGCAACAACCGAATCAAGTTTTGATAATATTCATGGAAATCAATGCCCGAGGAGCAACTCACGAAGTGGAGCTTGTTGTTGAGCAGAAACACCGTTCCATAAAGCATCCAATGCTTCCGACTGACTCCCCCATCCTTCTTCCTCGCGGGCACAACGCAGGGCTATGCGTGCCCCTTCGGCCAACCCATGAGGTTCCACGCCCGCCTGCAAAGCGAGTCTCATAGCCCCGAGCAATCTGTCCTCCCATCCCAACTTTCGGGCAGAATCGCGAGTAACGCGGGCTACGGGATCACGCAGAAAGGGGTTGACCATCCGCCTAAGGGCATCTTCCACATGCTCATTGAAACCTTCCTCGGTAAAAAGTTCGTCATCCACCTTGGCGTATTCCGTAATCAAACCAACCCCGGATTCATCAAGAAATGCCGCTTTGACCTTTTTCATCAAATCATTACTCGCTCCGGCCTCGTGCATGAATTCGATACCACGGTCCTTCGCCAGATAGCCAAGCATCGCATGAATCGCGTTATGCCCGAGAAATTTCGCTTGGGAAAAAGGATCCAAATCGCTCTTTGCAACAAAGCGTTCCAGCCCTCTCTGAAAGCCTTCAGGTGCCTCCTCCTCTACAAGTATACGATCATAAGCCTCAACAAGGAAAGCTTTTGAAGCTCCATCCACCACCTCAAGCAAACCTTCCTTTTGAATTCTCTCCGGATCCGTAACCACGGAGCACATCTTTGCGATCACGGTTTCTGAAAAGCTAACCCGAGGGGAAAAGCCTTCCGCACGATACTTGAGGCAGGAATCACGCAAACGCGAAGCCGCTCGGCTGTCATTTTCGGCCGCATAGACAACTGCGACAGGAAGATTATCCCTCGAGAACTTGTGACTCAAGCCCTCACTGAGAAGGCAGGCAACCGAAGCAGATCCACTATCGTAAAGTTTGAAACTGGGAAGAGCGGTGCACAATTCGGAAGCTTCCGAAATCGCTTCCACCAATTTCCGTCGATCTCCATCGACTAATGGGTTGTATGCCTCAACACCTGAAACTTCGATTTGTTGAAGTGAAGATTCCCCCGCGACATTACAGGAATAGACTCCCCCCGAAGCACGAAGATGGTCGACTGTTTCCTGATCGATTTCAGAAACCACCAAGCGGTTGAAATTTCCGGAACGATAAGCTTCGGGCAAAAACAAGCCACCCTGAATTGCACCGAAACCAAAGCCGACGAAAGTTCCACCCATGGATCAAACTTTGGCCATGGACTCTCGGGCCAAGGCCAAAACTTCGATCGCCCCCATCTCCGAGTCAAGCTCATCGCAGAGAGGGCCGTCAGCCCTTGGAGAGAACAATCCCCCGAACTCACCGTAAAAACTGTTCTTTGCCCCAATATCGGAAAACTGCTCATTGGCCCATTCGCTCAGATACCCCATCCCGGAAAACCGTTGGAGGGTCGAATGGGCGTGAAGAATTCTCGAGCCGCGCAGAAAAAGAGAATGGTGCGGAGCAAGTTCGGCAGATTCAAAGTCATCGACCATTTTCTGACCCGGGCTGTTCATTTCCGTTCCCCCGAGCAAAGGCAGACCCAATTCCTCGGTCAAGCCGATTACCTTTTGCAAGTTGGCTAGTTTTTGGTCGGAAACTCCAGGTGTATAATTACGGTCGGGTATGATGTTGAAGACGGCCACTCCCGTGGAACGACCGACCTCGATCAATTCCTCGATGGATTGCTCACCTTCCGAGGTTCCATCCAACCAGGTAAAAGTAGGCAACCCTCCGCATTTGAGGACAAACTCGTTCATCTCGGTCATGTTGGGAAAAGAACCGGAATCCGGCTGAACGTAACCCGCGCCGCCTTGCTTCATTGTCTTTGCCCTGATCAAGTCGGTCATGCCGCGTCCTTCCGGCAAATCCTTGAGTTCCTCGGGGGCAACCCCGAGTTTTTCCGACCAAAAAGCGCGCAAGGATGATTCGTCCGTAAAATCGCCGGCTGCTTTGCGGGCGTAGGCCAAGCAGAGATGGCGCTCAGTTGCATTGCCTTTCGGAGTCAAAGGCATGACGTCGGCTTCGTAATCAAGCGTCAAGTGAGATAAAAAAGCATTCACCCGTTCGACCATGGCACGGTTTCTTTCCTCTGAAGTTCGGCGCATTCCGTCGAGGAAGGCTTGAGCCTCCGGCGGGATCTCGGTGGTGGTGAAACCCGTACCCATGTGATAACTGATTCCCGGTTCGCCTGGAGAGTTAATCACTCGGTCAGCGAACTCCGGTACGAAAACCCGGGATTCGATACCCACACACGCCTTCAAGTCAAGCAAGCGGCTGGCTGCCCAAAATTCCTCCAAGCCGTCCAATACGTCAAAGTCAACGATCCCACCCATTTCCAGGCCTTGTTTTTTTGCTTCCAGAGCAAAGCGACTTGGTGAATACCCCTTGTAGTTGAAGGAATAGAAAGTATGAGCATGGGCATTAACCAAAGTACTCGGGGACGGGAAATCGGTGGACTCCGCTTCCTCGCGCAGGGCGCTGGCTCGGACGTTGGAATCGAAATGATTACAGGGATCTTCTGACATGATGATGGGTTGGCGGTTGTTCGATGGAGGGAAAGATTGAGGGCAGGTTCAGGATTCGTCCTCCCCGATCCCAAACTCCTCGGCCAAGGCAAGACATTCGTCGAGTGAACGGAGGCCA
>PBMI01000066.1 GCA_002722545.1 Opitutia bacterium
GACGGAAACTTTCAAGCTGCCCTTTACGCAGGAGGCCTTCCCGGAAGCGGAGCAAAAAATAACGACTTTGTGCTGCTGAATGGTTTGACCGAAGGAGAAAAAACCACCCTCAAAGCCAAGAGCGGGGAAACCGTCGTCATCATGGGTGGTAGGGCGACCGGAAGCAAGGGCGACCAGAAACTGTTCGCCTACGACCGGGTGAAACGCAAGAGTCCAACCCTCGGCAAAAAAGCCCCCAAGGGAGCCAAGGTACTTTTTGCCGGCGTGGAGATGGACCGCTTCTCCGGCGGAATCAAACTAGACGGGAATCTCCTCGAGGAAGGAGTCGTTTCGCTCGACTCATTCGGGGACTTCAGCCTGCACCTCGAATTCCGAACCCCTTACAAGCCGAAGACCAAGCCCGGCAACCAGGACCGTGGAAACAGCGGAGTCTACATCTTCAACAATTACGAGACCCAGATTCTCGATTCATTCGGCATCAAGGGGGAGTTCAATTTCTGCGGCGCCCTCTACCGCAAGAAGGCTCCCGACTTGAACATGTGCCTGCCTCCCCTCGCCTGGCAAACCTATGACATCGAATTCACGACCCCGCGGTTCAAGAACGGCAAGAAAGTGAAGAACGCCCGCATCACCACCCGCCACAACGGAGTCATCATTCATGACGATTACGAACTCGACAAAGGAACCGGAGCCGGTGGCGGACGCCCCGAAAAAGAAAAGGGCCAAATCCACCTCCAAGGCCACGGCAACCCCGTCAGGTTCCAGAACATCTGGTTGGTGGAGAAAAAGTAAGGCTCAACGGGGTTAGTTCCACCAAGCTTAGGCAACTGCTTTCCGATTATTTAGGATAAACCGCAACCCCGTCCCAATCGTCGCCGGGCGGGTTTTCCTTCATCGCCTGGCAACGCTCGATCAAAACCATTGAGGGGTTTTTATCCGCCCCAGGAGTGACATTCGGCTGGTTTGGCTCCAGGGGCTTGGCCTTCTCGAATTTTTCCAAGGCACCATCCCAGTCTTGAGCAAGGTACTTCTCGATGCCTTGACTAAAGCAATCGAGGCAATCCTGAACCTCTTGGGGCAGGTCGCCCTTAAAGCCGACTGGCTCGTAAAAGGAAATGGGTTGTGGTCTACCCTTCACCACGATCTTGTCGAGGTAGCGGTAGGCGATGTCGTCCTTGGTGGCCTCGGCGGCCCGTTGAGTATCCTCGGTCACCATGCAGAAGGCGCCGTAAGCCCTGGCTGACGATTCGCAGCGGGCGCCAAGGTTAACTACGTCCCCCATCATTGAGTAGTCGAAACGATGAATTGGACCCATGTTTCCAACGATTGCACTTCCCGTATTACAACCGACTCGGGTTTGCATTTTCGAAATTGGGTCCGGCCACTTGTCCCCCTCCGCTCTCCATTTTTTACGCAATTCCGCTTGGCGCATCAGCATGAGGAGGCCGGTTTTCACCGCTTGATAGGCATGATCGGGAAAGGGAATGGGTGCACCGAACATCGCCACGACAGCATCGCCAATGTACCTGTCCAAGGTACCGCGTTGCTCATAAAGAACATCTGTCATAGCAGTGAGGTATTCATTTATTAGAGCCACGAGCTGGCTCGGTTCAAGCAATCTGGAAAAACTGAAAAATGTTTGGACGTCGCTGAAATAAGTGGTGATCTCAATCTCCTCGCCACCTAGGCTAGGCATATCTCCCGACTCAACCATTTGGTCCAACAGTTCGGGTGAAAGGGAGGTCCCGAACATTCCCTTGATTAGTTTCTTGGTCGGTGCCGTTCCTAGGAGTTGGTAAAGAGCGCCTTGCGATTTCCTTTCGTATCGGTCAACGGGAATGTTGTAGCGAAAGATGGCTTGCAGATCGCCCATGCGGAGACGGAGCCCGGGTGGTAGGTCGGTTTCTTCTAAATGGATAGCGAGGAATGGCTTTTTCTCGTTGAGGGCCAAGTTAACTTCATTGCGGCAATTCACCGAGTCCGTGGAACGCGGAGTGACGAAAATAAGGAACACAGCACAACCGATGACGGCCTTTGCAATTTCCTCGGGCCACTCGTTGCTGGCATCGATGCCTTCATCGTACCATACGTTGCAGCCTGCCTCGTGAAAGCGGGTGATCTCCCCATAGACAACGGCGGCGTCCTCGTGGGCGTAGCTTATGAAAACATAGGGCTCATCCCCTTGATAGGCATCGAAGGGCGGAACGGTCGCAACTTGCGAGAGATGATCGCCACCGGGCAACAGGATTCCTGGGACATCCTGCACCGTAACCCAAACCGAGCAACCATCAAACCAAGCGGGGTCGGAGACGGCGAGCTCGCCGCCCTCGAGCTGACCCTGAATTTTCTCCAGAGAGAATGGGCCGGTGCGTTCACCGTTCTTGTGCAGGTAGACTAGCATTTAGTTGACAGGGTTAATCAAAGGAGACGGGCTAAGCAAGGATTTCGAATAGTGAATCCATAGCATCAAGCACTATTGGCAATAATCAACATACAATCTCGACCTGCTTAGATCGATAAAAGTTCAAGACAGTCGGGTTTTTCAGTCTTTTGACTGATCTCGCTCGATTCGTTCCACAAGGGTCTCAATAACCAATGGGTGAGTCCCCAGAAGATCGGTCCGGACGAGACGGCGGGAAGGAGACAAATCGGCAAACGAGTTGCATATCAGGTCCAAATCCCCGCCTTTTCCGGCATGACGCCCGGGGGAAAGGAAGAGTTGGGCAACCAACATCTCCTCAAACTCTTCTTTCTTTTCGTCCAGAAGATTCTCGAGCAAGGGTTCATTAAAATCGTATTCCTCCCCATCCCTGCGTTCCATCGAGCAGGTGGAGAACCCAGAAATACGTTCCGCCATCATCTTTTTGAGTTCATCTCCGACCTCTTCGCGCACCCGGTGAACGTCAAACACCGGGGTACCATGGTCGACCAGGGCAAGGTATGGTTTTTTCAATTTGTTCTTTTCGATGGCTTGGAGGCAAAGATCTTCCAGGGCGACCGCCAAGCGAGTGTCCCCAGGTTGATGAAGGCAATCAAGGATGCGAAATATTCTTCCATCCTTTTCGCTCTTCCATTGCTCGAGCTTCTCGGGCAACCAATCGGTCAAGGCCCGGCTTGGGCCGAAAAACAGAGGGATAATCCGCAACTCGTTCGAAGATTGAGCGATCGGTCCTGCAAGAAAGCCTGCCATGGTCTCCGCTTTGATTCCGTCGAGTAACTTTGGGTCGACCTTGGATGAATGGAGTAAACTGACGGGAAGGACTTCCATGCCGGCAAGATGACCTGCAGCATGTGCCGACTTGCGAAGGCTAAGGGTGGAACCCGCTTCCAAGGAACCGTTGTCGGCAAGTAAGTAAATTGGACTTTCCAAGCTTTTCCCATTGACTAGGGATGAGACGCGTGCAAGAAAATTATTAATAAAGGATCATTTTGGGAATTTTGATCTTCAACAAAAAGCGGGAATAACATTATGAAAAAATCATTGTGGATGGCAGGAGCGTTTGCGTTTGCGGCGTTGTTTAGTAGTTGCTCAAAAGACAAAGGGCTTGGCCCAGAGGATACGGCGTTGATCAAGGGTACCGATCGTGGCACTTTCATCGGCTCGCCCGATGATCTGGCAAATTTAAATGGAGGAGACGAACTTTCACCTCTTGGATCGCCCATTAACGATCTTGGTGGAGAGGACGGGCTTTTCCCTCAGGATGACTTTTGGTCCGATCCAGACTTGGCTTCAGGAGAGAAGCCTTTCGAGCCAATCTTCTTTGGTTTCGACCAATACAACATAGGCGCCGAGGAAAGAGCCAAACTCCAAGACATTGCCACTTACATGAACGACAACCCGAACGTCAAAATCTTGGTCGAAGGTTATTGCGACTGGAAAGGCACTCCCGCCTACAACAAATCTTTGGGCGACCGTCGAGCAACAAGCGTGAGAGACTACTTGATCGACTTGGGCCTTGAAAGCTCGCGAATCGAAGTCCTTTCGATGGGAGACGAGCTTGCGACCCCCGATGCAGACCCCACAACGGCCGGACTTGAAAGAAAGGCTCAACTCATCGTACTTAGAGACTCCTGATCATGAGGGCGCATTCATTCCCTGCATTGTCCTTCCTTGCCCTGCTCTCACTGTTAGGTGCCTGCGCAAAGAAAGACGGACCTGAGACTACCCTCAATCGTAACGCCAATGGAAATGGCAATGCCAGCGAATTAGCCTCTACTGCCAATGGATTCAACCAAGGAGATGAATTCTCCGAATTGGGGACACCGTTGCGTGGTGATTTCGGCAACGACGACTTGCTCGCCCCAAGAGACCCTTCGCTTGAAGCTTTTTCCGACCCTCTGAACACGATTCGCCCGTTCGACCCGGTTCTTTTTGGCTTCGACCAGTATAACTTGACCGCCGAAGAACGCCCGAAACTACAAGAGATTTCGGAGTTCTTGAAAAGCAACCCGCAGGCTCGTCTTCTTATCGAAGGTTATTGCGATTGGAAAGGAACTCCCGAGTACAATAAATCACTTGGGGACCGTCGGGCGGCAACTGTCAAGAATTACCTAGTCGAACTCGGGGGTGACTCCAACCGTATTGACACGGTCTCGATCGGAGACGAAGCCGCCATACCAAATGCCGACAGTTCGCAAGCCCGCCTTGATCGGCGAGCGGCATTCGTCGTCACCAAAGGTTCTTGATTTTTGCACCGGTTAAACTCCGGCAAGTCAGTTGGCGAGTTTTTTGAAAAAAGACTCAAATGAATTGATCGCTTTTTCCATAATCTCTAAGTTGAAGCTCTCGTCGGGTGCGTGCAAGTTATCTTCATTGGTAAAGAGCCCAATCATAAGAGATTCCAGACCCGCAACTTCCTTGAGGTCCCTGATGATGGGAATGCTTCCCCCCTCGCGCAGGTAGATTGGTTTTGTTCCAAACCCCTCTTCGATGCAGTTCTCGGCGACGGAAAAGGCTTTTTTCATCAAGTCTGTCTCCTTGCCCGAAGCACCTGGCTTTTCGGGAGGCACGACGACATAGGGGTCGCCACCACCCTTGATCTCGACCTCGCAACGAACGGCACTTGGACAGGCCTCAAGTATGGCTTGCTTTACTTTACGGGATATGTCTTCGGATCTTTGATTGGGAACAAGGCGGCAAGTTATTTTGGCGAAAGCTTCTGCTGGTATTACGGTCTTTGATCCTTCGCCTTGGTAGCCTCCGCCTACACCATTGAATTCTACGGTGGGGCAAAAACGAATCGCTTCAAGCGGGGAATAACCCGTGGGAGAGAAAAACTGGGAGATACCGAGAAAATCAGCATATTTGGCTTCGGTTAAAGGTAAACGCTCCAACTCCGAGCGCTCCCATTGCTCCGGTGGAATTACGTCGTCGTAAAAACCTGGGACCGCCACGTTTCCAAGATCGTCGTGAAGGGATCCGCAAATCTTCATTATGGCTTGCAGAGGATTAAGCAAGGCTCCGCCATGAACCCCCGAATGCAAATCTTGCCTGGGGCCGAAAACTTTGACCTCCATGGCCGCCAAGCCCCTCAAGCCGGTAGTCACAACCAATTGATCGGGTCCGGGGCTTCCCGTATCGGAAACCAGCAATAAATCACCACAAAGAGATTCTTTGCGCTGCTCCAGAAAACCCCTAAAGCTCGGGCTTCCGATTTCCTCTTCCCCTTCAATGAGGTAAGTGATGCGCAAGGGAAGGTCTGGGAATTCTTTGAGGACACGATGAAGGGCGGCCATATGAACGATTTGGGGTCCCTTGTTGTCGGCAGCTCCCCGACCAAAAAGCCTGCCGCCTCTCACCTCGGCTTCAAAGGGCTTGGAAGTCCAAAGGTCAAGGGGATCGGGGGGTTGCACGTCGTAGTGTCCGTAGATGACCAGGTGCGGCCAGGACTCATCTCCACGGGTAGCTAAAATGACCGGATTGATTGGCGTCGGCACAAGTTCGACGGCAAAGCCAAGTTCCCTGAGTCGGTCGCAAGCAAAACCTCGGGCTCCTTCGATCCCAGTTGAAAAACCGGGGTCAGCGGAGACGCTGGGGTGCGAAACGTATTCAGTCAAGGCCTTCGCCGGGTCGTCGAGTAAGGACGTCATGGGTTTGGCTTCTCCCCGCGGGCTTCCTTGGCTTGCTTGTAAAGCGCCATGGCGTGGTCCATATGAGACTGGAGGAATTCAATCCTGTTCTTAGGATCGGGATGGGTAGACAAGAATTCAGGAACTCTTCCACCACCACTTGACTTTACCATCTTCTTCCAAAAGCTGACGGCTGCACGGGGGTCGTATCCGGCCATGGCGGCGTATAAGAGACCTCTATGATCTGCCTCCCTCTCGTTGGTTCGTGAGTACGGCAGGGCAAGACCAACGGCCGTCCCTGCCCCATAAGCACCCCGAGCAAGGATCCGGTTGGTATCGCTTTTTTGGCGCATTGCGGTTTCCAATATCACCCCGCCCACGCCAATGCCGATCGCTTGCGTCATTCGCTTGTTGCTATGCCGTAAGGCAACGTGTGCGATCTCGTGCCCAATTACGGCTGCGACTTCGTCTTCATTGCCGCCCGAAAGGGTGATCAGGCCGCTGTTGACACCGACTTTCCCTCCTGGCATGGCAAAGGCATTCGCTTCGCTTTTCTCAAAGACCACGAACTCCCATTCGGTTCCGGGAATGTCAACCTGAGCGATGCCCGCGATCCGGTTTCCGATCCGATTGACCATGGCCTTGTGTGACGCATTGCTCGACAGTTTTTCGGCCTTTTTCATCTGAGAAAAATGGCCTTTGGCTTTTTTTGCCAAGTGCTCGTCCGAGAGCATTGCCGAACCACAACCGCTCCCTAAGCCACAAAGAGCGAGTGCAACGACAACAATGGGAATGCTGAAAACTTTCATAAAGTAAAAAAAAGACGACAAACTCAAAAAAGCAAATCAATCCAATTGGGATCTAGGAATTGATACAAGAACAAGATCTTCCTTCTAGTGCTTGAAATGCCTGTTTTTGGTAAACACCATGGTCATTCCTTTTTCGTTTGCCGCGGCAATCACGTCTTCATCTCTAACGCTTCCTCCTGGCTGAATTGCAGCAGTCGCTCCAGCCTCGGCAGCGGCAATCAAACCGTCGGCAAAAGGGAAAAACGCGTCGGACGCAACAGAGGAACCTTCGAGGGACAGTCCTGCTTCGCCTGCCTTCCACACCGCAATGCGCGAACTGTCCACCCGGGACATTTGCCCCGCACCCACACCCAAGGTGCGTTCGTCGCCGGCATAGACGATTGCATTACTCTTTACGTGACGAACAACCTTCCAACCAAAAAGCATGGAGCGCCATTCCAATTCGGTTGGTTGGCGTTCGGTGACAATATCGAATTCTTTAGGGTTGATTCTTTTTTGATCACGATCCTGAGCGAGAAGACCTCCGGGGACTGTCCGATACTCCCTAAGCGTTTCGGCTCCGAATCCGGATTTCGAAACGAGGAGACGCAGGTTTTTCTTTCGCTCAAAAAGGCTTAAGGCCGAATCGGTGAAACCAGGGGCAATAATCACCTCACAAAAAATCTCCCCGATTTTTTCGGCCAGGGAAACGTCGATTGTATTGTTGACGACGATAATCCCACCAAAGGGCGCCTGCCTGTCGGTCTCGAAAGCACGTTCCCAAGCAATGTCCAAATCATCCGCGCTGGAAACCCCGCACGGGTTGGTGTGCTTGAGGATCGCAACAGTGGGACGTTCGAATTCCCCAATCAAGTATGCGGAGGCGGATATATCCAAGATATTGTTGTAACTCAACTCCTTACCCTGCAATTGTGTAAAGTGATCCAGTAAATCCCCGTAGAGGGAAGCTTGTTGATGAGGATTCTCACCATAACGCAAGACCATTGATTTTTTTACCTTGAGGTCGAGTGTTTCGGGAAATCCTGAAATTTCATCAAGATCAGGCCCCGAACGGTACTGAGAGCTCAAAAACTCGGATATCGCACCATCGTAAGCAGACGTTTTTAGAAAAACCTTGAGTGCCAGTTCCTTTCTAAGTGAAAGCAAGCCTTCGCCCGACCTCATCGCATCGACAACCCGATTGTAGTCAATCGGATCACAGACAACCGTTACGTCATTATGGTTTTTTGCCGCACTGCGGAGCATGGATGGTCCACCAATGTCAATTTGCTCAATTGCCTCCTCCAAGGAAACCCCCGATTTGGCAACCGTATCCTCGAATGGGTAGAGGTTAACGACTACCAGATCGATCATCTTGATCTGATGCTCTGCGGCTGCTCGCTGGTGCTCATCGTTATCCCGAAGGCAAAGAAGGCCTCCATGGATTTTGGGATGAAGAGTTTTGACACGACCATCCATCATTTCGGGGAAACCCGTATGGTCGCTGACGTCGGTAACGTGTATTCCGTTGTCTCTTAGCAAACTTGCCGTTCCTCCCGTCGAAAGAAGCGTGAAACCAAACTCGTCGACCAAAGATTGAGCGAAGGCAACGATACCTGTCTTGTCACTAACTGATAGCAGTGCGAATTTTTCCATATCTTCTCTTGAGTCGAGAGACGAAAGTGGGCAAGCGTATTCATTCGCTTTTCCTGCTTTTCCCCAAATATTGCGAAAAGAATTGGTCTTTCAGGCATCCGCGCTATTCTTTTACGGACAAACAGAAGGACAGAAGTGAACGAAAACAGCAAACAATTGGATGGACTCCGAGCCTCTCTCGACAAACTTGTCCATCACAAGGAAAAATCAACCGTCGAGGGGGCAAACCTTCATGCCTTCATCTACTTCATCAGTATAAACAACCTCAGTGATCGGAAGGTAACCCTTTTGGGCAGAAAATGGATCCTTTCCAATAGCGATGGAACAACTACGGTGGTCGAAGGTGAAAAAATTGTTGGAGAAACTCCGACCATTGATCCAGGAGACACCTTTTCCTACAATAGTTATCATGTAACCCACTTGTCGGCAACCGCTGCGGGTTCTTTTCATGGAGTTGATGAATCAGGGAATAAGATCCATGTTAAAATGACTCCATTCCAACTAGACGTTCCTGATGAAGAAAAGGAAGGGGAAGGTCTTTCATGAAATTCATCGATTTGAACCCTCATGGTGGAATCGGGGCAAACTGTTCCTTTTGCGAAGTAGATGGCTTTCGTTTCGCAATCGATTCGGGATTACACCCCAAATTCGCCGGTCGCGAATCACTCCCTGATCACTCGGTGGTAGAAAGAAACTCCCTCGACTTCATCATTCTCACGCATTGCCACTTGGATCACCTCGGTAGCCTGCCCTTGCTCTCCCGCGAGCACCCGGATGCCCCGGTTTTACTCAGTTACGGAAGTTCCGTTCTATCCCGCCGGATGCTATCGAACAGCATATCAGTCATGCGTCGCCAACGTTCGGAACTCAATTTACCCGAACTTCCGCTTTACGGAAGGGGTGACCTCTCCTCTCTTTATCCGAGAATGAAACCTTTGTCGACGGACGAACCGCTGGCCGTCGAGAAAGACGGGCGTTCGATCGAAATCACGCTACACCATGCCGGTCATGTCGCCGGTGCTGTGTCCGTGACGGTTCAAGCCTCAAAGGAACGGATATTTTTTACCGGAGATATTCTTTTCAACGATCAGAGAACCCTTGGGGGAGCAAGGGTCCCTCTCTCGGAGGTGGATGTCTTGGTCACCGAAACAACCAGGGGTCAAGCCTCCCGGGATCCAAGTCGCCTACGGGAAGCAGAGATTGTAAGTCTTCTCGAAGTAGTCCGCAAAACACTGTCCAAAGGAGGTTCGGTGCTTTTACCGATCTTCGCTCTTGGGCGTATGCAGGAAATGCTTGTGATTCTCGATGATGCCTTTCGACGCAAGGCCATTCAAAAAGTACCGGTATTTTGCTCGGGACTAGGGATGGACTTGGTCAATCACTTCCATGAGATTTCGCAAAACTCCAAGGAACTCCGCTTCAATCGCAAGGTTCTCAAATCCGTAGGAGCCCGTCCGTTGCCTAGAAAACTTATTCCGGGTCGCAGCCTCCCGATGCAGGGAATTTATCTTGTCAGTAGTGGGATGATGGTGGAAAACACCCCCTCTTATATGCTGGCTACCTCCATGCTGGGAGAGGCCCGAAACTCAATCCTGTTCGTCGGGTACTGCGATCCATCCACACCGGGAGGCAAACTTCTCGAAACAAAACCCGATGAGCCCTTTGAATTCAAAGAAGTCGATTGGGTGGAACCAGTGCGGGCAAAAATTCACCAATTTGACTTGAGCGGACACGCTGATCGTGAAGAATTGGTTGCCTTGGCAGAAAAGCTATCGCCCAAAACCATCATCCTCCACCATGGTGACCCCGATTCCAGGGATTGGTTTTCATCCACCCTCTCCCCTCTCGGAGCAAAAATAATCGACCCAGAACCCCTTGTTACCTATGAAACCTGACGACTCTGAAAAATCCGCTCTCGCTCAACAACTTGACCAAGTTTTCAAAAGGCCTTCCGGTCGAGCCGAGGACGAGATGAGGGAAGTCTCTTTCAAGACAGGCATTGCTCCTCACGCCAATGGATCGGTGTTGTGTTCCTTTGGAAACACTCAGGTTATTTGCACGGCGATGGTCGAAGATAGAATTCCCGGTTGGATGAGACAGCAAAAAGTCGCCGGAGGGTGGTTGACCGCGGAATACAACATGCTCCCCTACTCGACCTTGACTCGAAAGGACCGCCCCTCAAGCAAGGGTAAGCAGGACGGCAGGAACATAGAAATTCAAAGATTGATCGGTCGTTCTTTGAGGGCGGTGCTTGACCTAAAGAAACTCCACGAAAAAACACTTTGGGTCGACTGCGACGTATTGCGTGCGGATGGCGGCACTCGTACGGCATCGATTACCGGAGCTTGGCTTGCCATGAGAATTGCCATCACCGACCTTTTGAACAGAGGCAAAATCGAGGAAGACCCGATATTGGATCACCTTGCGGCGATCAGCGTTGGCGTATATAATGACCAATGCCTGCTTGATTTGGATTACCCGGAAGATCGAGACGCTACCGTTGACGCAAACGTTGTGATGACAGGTTTAGGGCAATTCGTGGAAATACAATCATCAGGCGAAGAAGCCACCTTTTCTCGCACCCAAATGAACGAGTTGCTCGACTTAGCCGAAAAAGGAACCGGTGAACTCGTCGCTCTCCAAAAAGACAACACCTAAACCCGCTTATTTAGGGTATTGAGCCAAGCAGTCCAAGTCTACCCGTTTGCCTGCCCTCGAATGCTAGCCAAGTCGGCACCATGAAAATCAAAGGCTTCTTTCCCTCCATGCAACCGAAGTCTTTCCGTAATGGATGAGTTGGCAGGGCGGGGATAGGACAAGACGATACTACCTAGTCCCTGAGGGCAAAGATCGCTGTGCGAACTCACAAAGAAAGCGTTCGACTTAAGGGTTCTCTCAATTTCACGTTCCACCTTTCGCTTGTAATCGGCTCCCGGTAGAATGCAGTCTTCAATTCCACAGGCAATCACACAGATAAGTGCGTCCGGTTCGTTCGTCAAATACTCGAGCATATCCAAACCAGAAACTTTAAAGGGTATACGGGGCACGACTCGAGAGTTCTCTGAAACGAAAGACTGTACGGATACACGCTGCACGTCTGAATAGAAGGGCTCGACAGCAACAAAATTCTTAGCCTGACATACAGCCGCAAGAGCATAGCCATAAGGCATCATTCCTGCCCCCAACTCAACTACTCTTTGGCCTTTCAACAAGGACCTCATGACACTATTTTCATCCGCCAAAACCCATTCGTAAAGAGCTCTTGTAAACTCCCCTCCGGGGGCGGCGAATCCTTTCCCTTTATCTCTGGAATTGGATAACCTTGACCTCCAGTCTATTGAGAAACGGTCGTCTCGTTCCTCCATCACGTCTCCCTTTTGAGCATATGCGAAAGCAACTCGAGAAGAAAACTGTTGCCCCCACCGACCTCTTTAACAAACCGGGCGGCATTGTCCGTATGGTCAGAAGCGAGAGCCTGAGCTTTCTCCAAGCCCACGTGAGTAACCCAAGTGACTTTGCCTGACGCTTCATCATGACTGGCATCTTTCCCCAAGTCCTCAGTACTGCGCGTAACGTCCAAAAGATCGTCAACCGCTTGAAATGCCAACCCTAGAGATTCGCCTGCTTGGGCCATGAGTTGGAGCTTGTCCGCATCCTCCCCCATGGAACCCAACCTAAAACCAAGCAAAAGAGACGCCTGGATCATTGCGGCTGTCTTATTTGCATGAATAAATAAAAGAGCTTCCTCCGAAGGCGTCATGCCCTCCGAAAGAAGATCCTGCATCTGCCCTCCTACCAATCGCTGACTACCGGCGGTCCTTGAGAGAATCGAGACTAGCTCGAGAGCGATAGAGGGCTCATTCGAATAACTTCGGGAGATAATTTCGAAGGCTAGAGGTTGCAGGGCATCTCCGGCGAGGATTGCCGTCGCCTCATCAAAAGCCTTGTGGCAGGTGGGGAGCCCCCTCCTTAAGTCCGAATCATCCATCGCAGGCAAGTCATCGTGAATCAAACTGTAGGTGTGTATGCATTCGATCGCCAAAGCTGCAGGCAACGGGTCGCGAGTGCTCGAAAAGAGCTCATGAGCGGCCAAGACAAGGATGGGGCGAAGGCGCTTTCCTCCCGCTTGCAAGCTATGACGCATGGCCTGGTGCAACTGAGCGGGACGGACCTCGGGACCAGGGAGGCATTGGTCAAGGCTTTGGTTTATCAAATCCTGCCATTGGTAGAGTTTCTGGGTAAAATTCATGACTTGCGAATTTATTGCATAACGTCATATTAAATACATTATGCCAAGTTTGGAAGCCGTATGCGGAAGGCTTTTCGGTCACTCTGGCTGGATGCCCAAAGTTTTGTGGGGAGGGGCTCTCTCCTTTATCCCGATTATAAACATCTTTTCTCTCGGGTATCTTCTAGAGTATACGATTCGCCTCCGACAATCACGCAAATGGGAATTACCCGAATGGAGAGACATGGAGATACCCTCCCTTTTTTCAGGAGGGCTAAAAATGTTCATCCTTCTACTCGGCTATGGCGGCATCCCCATTCTCGGTGGTTGGTTGGCCAGTGAACTCGTGGCCTTTCTTTCTTTCGGACTCCTCGGGGTCGTAAGTTATTTCCCTCTCGCATTGGCCGCTTTCCTCTGCCCGTTCCTGATTCTTTCTTCGGTAAACAATTACCTGCAAAGCAACTTGTTTTCAGATTGCTGGGATTTCAAGATGGTCTATGGCTGCGCTCGAGAAATGTGGCCTCAGCTCATTCTGCCAGTCATTGCTTTTTGGGGTGTCTTTCTGCTCGCGCTCCCCTTGTACGGGCTCTCCTTCTTCGTGGGAGCTTGGGTTTTATTGGCGTACTCAAGTGCCTTGCATCTCGGAGAACCCAGCAAACACTCGTCTATTCGCTGATTAATAATTATGCCTACTTACGACTACCTTTGCGAAGCATGCGGACATGAATGGGAATTGTTCCAGTCCATGAAAGATTCACCCGTCAAATCTTGCCCAACATGCAAAAAACGAAAAGCCAAACGCCTCATGGGCGTAGGAGCGGGTTTGATATTCAAGGGAACAGGCTTTTACGAAACCGACTACAAGCGTGCAGGTTCCTCAAAAAAAGAGAATGGGAACGAATCAACTTCTTCGGACTCATCTTCGTCCGACTCCAAGGGAGGAGATAAAAAGCCCACTGCATCCGACTCAAAACCCAAGAAGCAATCTTCCCCAAAAAAAGACAAACCTTCTTCCTGAAAGGCATGCAAAAGTCAGCAATCGTTCTTTTGGCCACTGGATTCGAGGAAATCGAAGCGACTTGCCCCATAGACCTCCTCCGTCGGGCAGACGTATCCACCACCATCGCATCCTGCGAAGAAGGCCTCCTTGTTGCGGGTCGGTCGGGAATCAAAATCGAAGCCGATCGCCATCTTGATCAAGACTTGGACAAGAATCACGATATGCTTGTCATTCCAGGAGGACCCGCCGTTTTTAAATTGCGTAACAACCTTCGAATTCTTTCTCTCATTCATAGTTTCGATGAAAACGAAAAACCCATCGGAGCAATTTGCGCCGCCCCTCTTCTGTTGCTGGACTCCAAAGTTCTCCGCACCCGAAAGCATACTGCTCATGGGAGTGTATCGGATGAATTGCCCAATTTGGACACCACGCAACGAGTCGTTCAGGACGAAAACCTCACAACATCGAGAGGTGCCGGTACGGCAATTGAGTTTGGACTCGGCTTGATTGAGGTTCTGCATGGAAAAGAAAAAGCAAAAGAAATAGGCCACTCCATTCATGCCGGGACTCTTCCAATTCGCGAAAAAAGACAATGAAAGCCTTTCGAAGATCGGCCAGGAAGGAACGCGCAGCCAAATTGGTCGATTTACCCATTCCCGTGCCTAACGAAAATGAAGTTCTACTGAAGGTTTCCCATTGCGGTATTTGCGGATCCGACCTTCATGCATGGCTGAATCACAAAGGGTACGAATCAGTATTGCCTGAAGTTACCTTCGGGCATGAGCTTTCCGGAATTGTTCAGCAGGTTGGAATCGAGGCCAATGGATGGAAGATCGGAGATCGGGCCGTTATGATCGCACTGCAAACTCCTCATCATCCCGATGACCGGTATTGCAAAGAAAATCAACCTCAGCTTTCATCCCGAAGACGCGTACAAGGTCTGCATCTTGACGGGGGGATGGCCGAGTACGTTTGCATTGACGTGGAATTTCTAATTCCAGTCCCCGAGGGGCTGCCACTTCCTCTCGCGGCTCTGACCGAACCCCTTTCAGTGGCCGAACACTGCATTGGAAATCGCACGAACGTCGAAGAAGGTACGAACTTAGTTGTCAGCGGCCCCGGAATCATTGGGCTATTGTGTGCAATCTCCGCGAGAAGTCGTGGAGCCAATGTTCTGCTTTCCGGAACCGAAAGGGACGAACCGACCCGCCTGAAGGCAGCTCGTGAAATTGGTTTCGAGACGCTGACCGTTGGTCCGGAAAAGGTCCATTTGGATGAACAGGTCTTACACTTTTTCCCCCAAGGAGCCGATGCGCTCGTGGAAGCATCCGGAGCAACGGCGGCTTTGTCCGAATCATGGAAATCGGTTCGGCCCGATGGCACCGTGACTGCAGTCGCCCTCTATTCCCAGACCATTCACATGGATCTCACCCAATTTCTTCGCAAGCAAATCGACCTTCGCACGAGTTACGCATCCTCGAAGAACGACTATCTCAGAGCATTCGATCTCCTGCTTGCCCAAAAAGTCGATCCGAATGCCTTGACGAACCAATATTCATTACAAGATGCCGAACAAGGATTCATTGACAGCGAGCAACTCAAGGTCACCAAGGTGATACTTGATTGTAACTTGGCTGATTGACTTACCGCTCTTGACACTCGAATCGGTCAAGGCCGAATAACACGAATTCGGTGGGTATTGGTGTCTCCGACGTATATGGATCCGTTGGCGTCAACGTAAATGCCATGCAGTCGATCCATTCGACACTTTTTAGGGTCTTGCCCTTCCGGTCCATCGCCTGATTTACCATCGCCGGCAATTAGTTCAAGGTTACCCGTCGCACGGTCGATCATCCGAACCGAGTGACTTTCCGTATCTGCCAAATAGACGTTTCCTTTTGGCCCTATCGCGATGCCTTTGGGACCCGACAGGGTCGAAAGCCGAGCTGGACCACCATTTCCAGAGAAGCCCCTTTTCCCGGTTCCTGCCTCATGATGGATCGTTCCTTTGTTCAAGTCCAATCGATAAATCGAGTTACCTTCCCTCAAGGCCAACCACATTTGGTCACCGTTAAAGTCGATTGCCCTTGGTCCATTCAAATCAACTTTGTCGATCCTGCCACCATTTACGGTTTTTCCTTTTCTGCCTGTCCCGCTGAATGTACTAACGAGACCAGTCTTGAAGGAAATTCTCCTGACCCTTCGGTTTCCTATGTCACACACGAAGAGATCACCTTGAGGCCCGAATTGGAGGCTGTGCGGGCGATTGAAAAGTGCCTGCGAAGCATTGGCTCCATCTCCGCCAAACCCCTTTTTGCCAGATCCTGCGAGAGTCGAAATCACCCCCGTCTTCATATTCACTTTTCGAATCAAGTGGTTCATCATCTCAACAAAGTAAAGATCTCCCTTTTGATCGAACCGTACTTCGTAAGGCTCGTTTAGCAAGGCATCGACGGCCTGTCCGCCGTCGCCAGAATACCCCTTCTGCCCGCCGATTCCCGCAACAGTATTTACGATGCCCTTCGTGGAAATCTTACGAATACAATGATTGTAGGTGTCGCAAACATACAGGCAAGCATCTGGGCCCATGATGACCCCGAATGGACCTCGCATCGTCGCCTCGGTTGCCAAACCACCGTCTCCGGTGAAACCGGGCGCCCCGTTGCCTAAAACAGTTGAAACCTCCCCTCCCGATGCTTCTGCGATCAATAAGACGCTTGAAACAAAAGCTGTAAGTCCAAGCAAACCAGACCGAAGCCAAGACATGAGAAAAAGAGAAACTTAGTCAGAACCGTTGCCGTCCTCTGTCTGAACAGGAACTGAAGGAGCGGTCGCATTTAGGTCCACCGGCGAAAGGTCACCCAACTTTTGCGGAATAATCAAAGTAGTATCCGCAGATGAGGTATTCGAATCCGTTAAGTTTAAATCAAAAGCTTCCGGTGGTGAAGGTCTTGCTGAGATACCCAACAGTTCGACTTCAAAAACAAGAGTCTCGTTCGGTCCGATCGAATTGTTTCCTGCCTCTTGGTATGCAAGATCGGATGGAATGAAAACCTTCCACTTTGCACCAACCTTCATCAATTGCAAAGCCTCGGTCCACCCCTTGATGACCCCCGACACGTTGAACGTGGCAGGTTCTTCTCTTTGAATCGAAGAATCGAAAACTTGTCCGTCAAGTAAAGTTCCATGATAATGAACCTCCACTTCATCGTCTGCAAGGGGGCTCGAGCCAACGCCCTTGGTGAGAACTTCGTACTGCAAACCGCTTTCGAGTGCTACCACATCAGGGCGTTCTTTGTTCCGAGAGAGAAAAGCTTTGCCTTTTTCCAAGTTCAGGTCGGCAAGAGATTGAGCAGATGCGAAGAGTTTTTTGGTTTTTGACAACTCAGCCAATCGGGAATGGAAGTAACTCGCATTCATATCGCCAGCCAATATATTCAACTGC
>PBMI01000067.1 GCA_002722545.1 Opitutia bacterium
AAACTACTGAGAAAACTAGGGGTTTGATAAGGTTTTTCATTTTTAAAAAAATACTATGATATCAACAGCATGTGTATGCGCAATCAAGGAATGCAAATAATAGTATATAGAAAACTTGAAGTCTGTGATAAAAGTCAAGGACACAGAAAGCATATTGCTCCCGGGACAAATATTTTGAAATTCAAAGAAAGTGGATGTAGTGTTTGTTGGCAAATGATGACTGCTTACCCAATATCCCGTCCTCAGGATTTTGAGAATAAAAAGGAAATTTCTACAAAAATTTTATTATGAGATCTTTGTTTATATTACTTTTTTTTTATTCATCATTTTACAGCTTCGGATATCACATTTTCGAGCATGACTGCATGGGCACAAAGTTCATCATCAAAATTGACGAGGACAATGGACTGAAGGCAAAAAAAGGAGCGATTGCCGCCTTTAAGGAGGCCGACAGGTTAAACCTAATCTTAAGTGACTACGAAGATTCAAGTGAGCTGAGCCGATTTTCCAAAAGCTCGAGTACAGGTGAAAAATTTAGGCTTTCAAAGGATTTATACACAATTCTGACTCACGGTCAGAAACTTGCAAACGAAACCAAAGGAGACTTTGACGTAACCGTAGGTCCACTTTCGCGACTTTGGCGAATTGCGAGATTCAGAAAAAGGATTCCACCTCAAGAGAAGCTCACTGCAGCCATGGAGCGGGTCGGCTATAATCACTTGAAATTACTTTCTAATGAAAGGGCGGGACGACTTGGCGTAAACGGAATGATTCTTGACTTAGGTGGAATAGCAAAGGGGTTTGCCGCTGACCGCATGCTTTATAGCTTAAAAAACGCCGGTTTGAGAAGATGTCTTATCGATGCTGGTGGAGATTTAGTTACAGGAGACCCTCCACGAGACAAAGAGGGTTGGCGGATTAGAATCGGAGGCAACCAACATCCTGACCTTCCAATTTTAAATGTTTCCAACCAAGCAGTCGCAACATCGGGCGATATTGAACAATTCGTCTTGATTGGAGATGAAAAATTCTCTCACCTCATCAATCCTTCTACGGGACTCGGTCTTACGTCACGTAGTCAAGTCACGGTGGTAACCTCAAGTGGGATGGAAGCAGATTCACTCGCCTCAGCTTGTTTGGTTTTAGGGGTGGAGAAAACCAAGTTACTTCTCGCAGAAAGGCCCCAAACAAGTGCTTACTTCCTTCATTGTCGAGGCAAGAAAAATTACCTTAACATCATCAAACCTGTTGAAAGAAAATGATTTTCTCTTGTCATCTGCCTCTTAATCCTTCATTTTGAGTCTTTTCCCTCTATTTACTATGTCTAGAATTTGCGCAATCACAGGAAAAAGGCCACGAGTCGGAGGTCGAATCATACACAAAGGCGTCAGCAAGAAAGCCGGCGGCATTGGCTTGCAACTCGTTAAAGTCAACAAGAGAAGGTTCAAGCCTAACTTGCAACGCATCCGGGTCAAGTTACCTAGTGGCCAAGTAAAAAGGATGTGGGTTGCGGTCAAAGCAATCAAAGCAGGCAAAATAGTAAAAGGCTGACTTTGCCTCTTTGCTCTTTGCGGTTTCTGCATTCGAAGGGTGCCCGCGGTGAGTGATGAAATAAGTTACATGCATCGTTATGATGGGTGCATTCGTAAAGAAAAAGTGTACGGCCAAAAGTGGCTAAACTTTATTTATGGATCTCCATTGGGATCAATCCCTCTGTGGGGCGCTATCAAAAGATCTTGGTTCTCCAATTGGTATGGTCGAAAAATGAGTCGACCGGAAAGCAAATCGAAAATTCCAGACTTTATCCGTGAATACGAACTCGATGTTTCGGAATTTGCTTCCCCTTCAAATTCATTTAAATCCTTCAACGAGTTTTTCTCTCGAAAGCTCAAAATGGATGCAAGGCCCATTTGCGAAGGGTCCCAAAATCTTTCTTTTCCCGCCGATGGCAGGCACTTGGGATTCTCGAATTTGGCTCGTACTCCCTCTATCTTCGTCAAAGGTCAGTGTTTTGATTTGCCTTCTCTTTTTCAATCAAAAGAACTGGCCGAGCCATATGAAAATGGTTCCCTAGTCATCAGCAGGCTTTGTCCCGTTGACTATCATCGCTTTCATTTTCCAATTGATGGGCAGGCTTCTCCACCAAAATTAATCAATGGCTTTTTGTATTCGGTCAACCCCATTGCTCTAAGAAAAGAAATCGCAATTTTTTGGCAGAACAAGCGCTATCTATCTTTTATAGAAACAAAGAGCGCTGGCCGAGTCGCTCAATTTCTCGTAGGCGCAACTTGTGTAGGGTCCGTATCTTTCACGGCCAACCTTCCACATGCGGTTGTCAAAGGCGAAGAATTTGGCTATTTTTCATTCGGTGGATCGTCCGTTTTGACTTTATTCGAGGAAAGTAAGGTTTCACTCAGTCCCGACCTTTTGGAGCATTCTTCGGATGGGATCGAATTGTATGCGAGGATGGGGGATCAAATGGGCTCCCTATCATAGGCATTCGACTCTCTTCTTGCGCAAAACGAATGATGGAAGTAGATAAGGTGAATAATTTCGTCTACTGATTGCAACATCCCGATGACTTTCAAGTTCAAAAGCAAAGGATTTACTCTATTGGAACTATTGGTTGCAGTTGCCGTAACTGGTTTACTCGCCGCCATGCTCTTGAACATCACCACTCAAGTCTTGACCACGCAAACAAAAGCGACCGGGGAATTGGAAACGAACCAAGCAGCCCAATTCATCTTGGACCGCATCCAGGAGGATTTGCAATGCGCCGTTTATCGAAACGACGGAAGCGTTTGGTTTGCAGCGACGATTCTGGAAGACACCTCAAATAGTTCGATGTGGGAACCGGATGAGAGAGGCAAGCCCTTCTCGAGATCACTTCGGATAAAAGCCGGCGATTGGGATGGGCCTGACGGCGAAGTCGATGAAATAGTCAATGCAAACAACCAGTGGCCATTGATTGAGTCGAGGTTTGGGGTCGGAGGAACTTGGTTGAGGTTCTTTACCCAATCGCCTGAACTTGACCCCAATTCTGAAACGACGGGTGGAGTGCGAGCCGTAGGGTACCAACTCATCCGGTACGGATTGACTGGATCGGAAACGTCAAAACCACGCTACCAACTTTTCCGTTCAGACGTAACTGCGGAAGAGACCTTCGAAGCAGGCTATGATCTTAATCCTATCAATGGAGAATATGGTACTGCCGCCGCCGATGGCGTTCGAGTTCCGAAAAATATAATTACTCCCATTTTCAATGACAGCATAGGGGCTTCTACGGATTTTTCTCTTGCCGCCAACATTATAGATTTCGGTATCCGGGGGTATCTGATCGATGAAAACGATGAAGGAACTGGATATCTCAGACAAATTTTCCCAGACGTCAATAAATCCACTTCAGGAAGTTCTTCGGGATACGAACTGCTTTCAACCAGTGATCCTGCCTCGGGAACAAGGAGCCCCCATGCTTTCCCCGAGGTCGTTGACGTGATGGTTAGGATACTGACGATGGAAGGTGCCTCCGTCATCTCCGCTTTCGAAGAAGGGCTTATCCCAGTACCTGAGGACTTTTCCGAGGATGAATATTGGTGGGAATTGGCCGAGGGCAATTCAGACGTCTACGTCAGAAGGGTACGAGTGCTCCCGTCTGGCATTTGAACGTTCCTATCGGATTCCTTTCCTAAATAAATCCCTTTTGCTTGCGATACTTGAGGGGAGTAATTCCCATCTGTCTTCGAAAATGTTGAGTGAAGGAACTTTGATCGTAAAACCCGTTGTCCCCCGCAATGTCGGAAAGCTTGTTGGTGGTGGTAAGCAAGTCATCACAAGCAGCTTCTATCCGAGTGCGGGTAATGAATTGCATGGGAGCAACCCCAAAAAGTTCAACGAAGCCACGATGAAGTTTCCGATGATTGAGTCCTGACACTTTGATAAGATCCGCTATGGCCAAATCCTTCCGAAAATTCTTGCGGATGTAACTAACAGCCCGTCCAATTTCATCATCCCGTTCCCATTTCAGTTCTCCGTCTCCATATGGTCGTACGGTACCAATAATTCCGATGACGCCCCCATCTCTATCCATCAAAGGATACTTGTTGGTCAAATACCAATCGGGTAGACCTTGGTTATTGAATACCAATTCCAAAATATTCAACTTCGGGGACTTACTTTCGATGACTAAACGATCATCTCTTCGAAAATGCTCGGCCAAGCGGGGAGGAAACAAATCGAAATCACTCTTGCCAAACAAGTCCTTCTCGGTCGATACGCCGAGCCTAGGCAAAAAACCTTTGTCAACCGCAACCAAGCGGTGATTCAAATCCTTAACGAAAAAAGAAACCCCGGGTATGTTCTCAAACAGAACTCCGATCTGAGTGGAGTCGCAGTTTTGAACGGAGAACCACTCGGTTAACATCTCATTGGAATAATTTTTATAAGTCACGGAGGAAAATTTGTTTTATGACAATACTGACAAAGATATGTAATTACAATAATTTTCTGGTAAGAGAATCCTAAAGGGGAAAGAATCTTTTATCCCTCAGAAAACAAAAAGGTCTGGAAAAAACTCAATACAAAACATTAACTAGCATTGTCTTACCCAATTTCGGACCCCGATCCAAGTAATTGTAATGAGAAATTCATGATATTTACAAAAGTTCCCAACTTACTCCTAGCTCAACCTTATTTTTTAGGTATTTACTAATACGACAGATGGCTCACCCGTGTCACTCTAACTTAAGTTTTTTAAGTTTTGGTTTGATTACAAAGGTACAATAGCCAGCGTTGGGGTTTTTCTTGTAGTAGTCCTGATGGTAATCTTCCGCAGCATAAAATACGGGAGCTTTTACAATCTCTGTAACAACCGGGTCGATAAAATTTTCGGTGAGCTTGTTCTTCCAAGCCTCCGCAATTTTTTGTTGTTCCTCGCTCAAATACATTATGGTGGAACGGTATTGAGTGCCTACGTCAGCTCCCTGTCTGTTCAATGTCGTGGGATCATGACACTCGCCGAAGACCGAGAGGATCTTGGGATAACTGATCACGGTCGGATCATAAACAATCTTAATCACTTCCGCGTGACCGCTCTTACCAGTGCAAATTTCCTTGTATGTCGGGTTTTTTGAGGCTCCACCTGCATATCCGGAAACCACCTCCTTCACACCGTCGAACATTTCGAAGACCGCTTCGGTACACCAAAAGCATCCGCCCCCTATAATTGCTACTTCCTCCCTCTTAGGGACTTCCTTGGATGGCTTCAAATTTTCTTTATTCATTTTCGTAGGGGCTTTCCCAATCTTATTGTTTTCGAGGGATAATTGTTCGTCACCTGTTTTGCATGAACCCAATGCCATCAATCCAACCAGACAGATTCTTATCAATATATCATTCATTGTCCGTACTCCTTTCCAGTAATCCATTCATGACCACTTTTTAATAGTAATTTATCAGCCGCCAATGGTCCCCATGTTCCAGCCGAATAGCTTTCCAATCCGCGTCGTCCCTGCTCGGCCCAATATTCCAATACGGGACTGAGCAAGCCCCATGATGTTTCAGCCTCGTCCCCCCTGATAAAAAGGGTTCCGTCACCGTTGAGGGCGTCAAGAATCAGTCTCTCGTAGGCTTCAGGCGTATTCGAGCCAAATGTAGTTTCATAACCAAAAGCGAGTTTGATGGGTTGAAGTTTTGTTTCCAATCCCGGGGTTTTGGTATTGAGATACAGTGTGATTCCCTCATTGGGTTGGATTCTTATGACCAATAAGTTAGGTGCCACGTTGTAACGCTGTCCTTCGCCAAAAAGTATTGCGGGCGGTCTACTAAACTGAACGACGATCTCGCTTGCTTTCATTGCCAACCGCTTTCCGGAACGAATATAAAACGGTACCCCTTTCCATCTCCAATTATCCAAAGACAGGCGTAAAGCAGTGTAGGTCTCCGTAAATGAATCCTCAGGAATTCCCTCTTCTTCCAAATAGCCATTGACCCTTTTGCCCCCCACGAGCCCCTCCGTATAAACTGCTCTTACGACCTCAGGGTCTTCTCCCCCCAAAGCAAGAGGTTTCAATGCCTTCAAGGCCTTTACCTTTTCATCTCTTATGGCCTCTGGGTCAAGCGAGGAGGGAGGTTCCATTGCCGTAAGAGCGAGAAGCTGCATGACGTGGTTTTGAATCATGTCACGCATGGCCCCGCTCTTGTCGTAATAACCACCTCGAGTTCCAACTCCCAAATCTTCGGATACGGTTATTTGGACACTCGATACGTAATGCCGATTCCATACGGGTTCGAAAATTGCGTTCGCAAACCTCTGTACAAGAAGGCTCTGGACTGTTTCTTTACCCAAATAGTGATCGATCCTAAACACTTGAGACTCTTCAAACCTACGGTTGATCACTTCATTAAGTTCATGGGCACTTTGGAGGTCTCTCCCAAAAGGCTTTTCAATAATTACCTTGGAAGCGGTATTCTGGCCTTGGTGACGCTTGGCCAAACCGCTAGCCCCAAGGTTTTCCAAAATTGGCATAAAGACACCGGGAGGAGTGGATACGTAGAAAAGGCATTGGGCGGGCGATCCGATTGCTTTCTCAATGGTGGAAATCTTATCCTCCAATTTCTCAAAACTGCCCAGATCGTCGTAAGCACCAGCGTGAAAAGAAATATTTGAAGACAAGGCATTGCAGATTTCCTCCTCTATGGTTCTTCTCGAGTAGGAATCCAAAGATTTGACGAGATACTCGCGAAAAGAATCAATGCTCATTTCCGTTCGACCGTATCCGATCAGATGACAGGATTCGGGCAACAATCCGTCCTTGGACAAATTGAAGATGGCGGGTGCCAATTTTCGAGCCGTCAAATCTCCGGAAGCACCGAAGATGACTATGATGGTTGGCGGAGTTTTTCCAGTGGCGTCAGACATGTTTGATGGAGATATGGATGCACATTTTTCGGTTCGCGTACATAAATGCAAGAGCTAGCCGAAAATGGCAATGTTTTCATGATGGAAAAGACGAGCGTTGTTTCCCTTGTCCGTGGGAAGATCAACTTCGATCACGTCAAACCGATGATGGATTGGTTCATCGCCCGATTCTCTAAGGTAAGCCATGAAGGAGCGTCTAAGCGATTTCATCTTATGGCTTCCAAGGGAATTGAAACCGCGCACCAAAGCCTTTTCCGAGCGTGCGCGAACTTCCACGAAAACGAGAACCCCATCTTTCCTGCAAACAATATCGATCTCCTGCCTGCGGTCGAACGAACTTCTCCAGTTTACGACGACAATATGATAGCCCTTGCTTTTCAGAAATTTTCGTCCGAGCCATTCTCCATATCGGCCGCACAATTGGGCGTTTGCCCAATCTGGCTTTACTCCGAGTGACCAAAGGAATGCTTCCGTCCTCTTCCAAGTGCGGCTTGGGGAGGTCAACGCCATTCGTGTTTTGGATATCTTCCAGCCAATTCCTTCTTAACCTCCAAGTATGAACCTTCCCAGAAGGCAGGTAAATCCTTCGTAACTTGGGAACTTCGCCCATTTGGCGCGAGAATGTCGACGGTTAGTTTATATTTTCCGTAATTGATGGCAGGGTGACGGGCAACATCATATAAATCCTGAAGGTAGACTGATATTTGGGCATGATCTGAACTGTAGGTAATTCGATATGGTTTCCGTCCATTGCCAAGATCGATTTCAGGCGGAACGACTTCGTCCAGAACTTTCAATTGGTCTTCCCCAAATGCATTTCTGACAAATGGATAAACAACTTGGTTGCGGATGGATTTCCAACTTCTTTGCCCAGTGCAAATTTCTTCAAAAATCAAAATTTTCGAATCTTCGTCCAAAGGCTCGATTTCATATTCGGGAAAATGAGCATGCAGAAAATCTACGCGAGCAAGAAAAGCCTCCACTTTCGAATCCCATTTTTTCAGAACAAGATCGCCCGCGTGAATTGCCTTTGCGTAAGCAGATGATACCTCGGTTACGGAAACCTCGAAGGAATCTTTAAAGGAAAATTTCAATTGTCCCAACTTAGTATATTTTCTACGCACAACTTTACGACAATCGAGATCAAGCAAAACTTCCTCTTCCTCGGATATTTCAGTAGCAAAATATTCCCGAATCATTTCCTCGCAGAGCGATGAAACGAATTCCATTTCGAGAGAAATATTTCCCTTGGCCATCTTTTCCACTATTCTTAGAGGCAAAACCCATTCGGATGGGCCAACCGCCGAGTGCTTCGGAAGATGTACTCTTCTTCCGTCAAGTGTCTCGTACACCATCGTACCTCTGCTTTTGAGCATGCATATATTCTCGGAATAAGCACTCATTATTATTTTAAGATATTCATCATCATTGGGGAATTTGAAATCAAATTCACCCAGACCTACACGGCGGCAAGTTTGTATGGCAATTTGCTCGGCTTCCCTGCAACGCACCCCGTGGATTCCCGAAGCCATACAGGCGTCTTTTTCAAATCTCACGTGCTTTGCATATTCATAGGCTTTCAAAAAAACGAGAAGATCAGAATCTTCGACAAAGCTTTTGCCTTTTGACCAAGGTTGGTCGATCGAGTTCGAAGGAGTGACTTTCCCTGCCAACGGCGGGCGGTTTTCCAGCATGGCAAAGGTAAGGGCAACGGCCGGCAAACAATCGCACTGCTTTCCCTTTACCAACGATGCCCCCAATCTCGGATGTAAACCAAGAAGGGAAACTTCAGTCCCAAGCTCGGTTATTCGATCATCTTCGTCGCACAAAGCTCCGATTTCCAACAAAGCCTTCCGTGCTACCTCCAAAGAAGCCTCAGGAGGTTTCTCGAACCAATTCAAGTCTTTCGGGCAAATATCGATTGAACGAAGCTTCAAGTACAATTCAGCAAGGTCCATCCTTTGAATTGCGGGGAGCTCAAAAAGATCTCTGCGTTCATGTTCACCAACTGTCCACATTCTCAAACAATAGCCAGGCGCAGTTCTACCGGCTCGTCCGGCACGTTGTTCAGCCGAACTTTTGCTTATTGGAGAAGAAAGCAAAACATCTACCTTTCGACTCTGATCATAACTGGCTTTTTTGGCCTTTCCTGTATCAATCACAATCTCAACCCCTTCAATAGTCAGGGAAGTTTCCGCAATATTCGTACTTACAATGACCTTTCTTTTCGGACTGCGGGCCAAAACACGATCCTGTTCAGTTGGGTGCATTTCACCATACAAAGCTCTCACCTCAAGTCCCGAGGACCAACTTGCCTGCTGAATCTCTCTGACCGTTTTTGAAATTTCAAAAGCACCATCCAGGAAAATAAGTATGTTTCCTCCTTTTTCATGGATAATTTTTCTCAAATGAAGAGAGATCTGCTTCCAGATTGGTTCGGTCGAATTCGACATTCGATGCTCGATTTCAACCGGATAGCTTTGAGCTTTCAGTTCAACCGATTCACAGTCTCGAAGATAATCCTGCACCGCAGATAAACTTAAAGTGGCTGAGGTAACGATTAGGCGTAAAGAAGGTCTTTGCGAAAACGAAAGTTTTTTTGCCAGAGCGAGAGCTAAATCGATTTGCAGACTGCGCTCATGAAATTCATCGAAAATCACGAGCCCTACCCTCGAAAGAGTGGGGTCAGAGAGAATTTTATTCAAAAAGATTCCATCTGTCAGGTAAATGATCTTTGTTTCATCGGAGCATTTTTTATCGAACCTTACATGATAACCAACTTCTTTGCCAATTTCGCTTCCAAGCAATGCTGAAACCCTTCGGGCAAGCAAGCGAGCGGCAATCCGCCTAGGTTGAATTACCAAAATTTGTCCATCAACCATTTTCTTGTGGAAAAGCAAGATCGGTAGTCCGATTGATTTGCCGGATCCAGTCGGAGACCTAATAGCTAGGTGCTTACGGTGCTCCCATGCTTTTTGAACTTCTCCAAATTGCTCGACCAAAGGCAAATCATTTACTCCATCCATCCGTATCAAGATTCGAAGTCTTGAGTTACTTTTCAATCAAAAACAAAGAAGGCCGCAGGTGCGGCCTTCTTGGGATTTTCTTAAAAGAAGTCAGTTTATTTTTACTTCGATTGGCTTGACCGCTTTGCGCTTGGGTAAAACTAGATGCAAAATTCCTTTATCAAGTTTTGCACGGACCTTACGCTTTTCGCAAGATTGGGGGATTTCCAAAACTCTGCAAAATTCTTTCTTTCCGAAAATAGAATTATTTTCAGAATCTCTAGGTGAAGCATTCACCGTTATTTCGGAATCCTTCATGGTAACGGAAACATCTTCCTTTTCGAATCCTGGGAGGAGGAATTTCAGTTCAAAGGACTCGCTGTTTTCGGAAATATTGCAATCGGTGAATTGAGCCTGTTCTTTTGAGTCAAATCCTTTTGGGCTTCGATTTCTATGCCAATTAGAATCCATTGCATCCAAAAAAGACCCAACGGTTAAGGCAAGAGGAAAACTTTGGTGTGTTTTATTTAATTTCATAGTTTTTTGGTTTAGAATTAGTAATGTATATACTAGCTATTGCCATTTTCATGCCGAGTCATGAATCAGATAGAACCGCTGATTGTCAATAGTTTATACAATCGACAAAAAAGGGTAAGTGCCTTTTTGTCGCGCCAATTAAGGGCGAGGAATAAATGCGAGTAGATTTGTCTCTTCTTCGGGTTTGGGCAACTTTGATTCTAAAACAAGGATTTATAGCTTTCCAATAATCGCTTTGCGGTTTTATCACCTTTTTGGGCGGCAACGCTTAACCATTCTTTGGCAACGGACGGGTCTCTCTTGGTCCCTTTTCCCGTGAGAACCATAAGTCCGACAAAACGAGCGGCAACCGGGTTGCCTCCTTTTGCCAAAGGTAAAAAGAGTTCGTAAGCTCGAGCATAATCCTGAGGATAACCCACACCTGTATAGTATCCTCTTGCTTCATCCAAAACTTCTTCGTCCGTCTTGAAGGAATTTACGAATCCGGAAGGACTAGCGATTTGATTCTGCTTATTTCCCGCGGGGGCGACTCCCTCTCTTTTTTGAAGATATGCGCGGGCTAACTGGTGATTTTGACCGGCAGCTTGCCTCAACAAGGAAAGCCCCTCGGTGGTGTTCTTGCGTATCCCTCCTTCACCATCAATGAGCAAAAGTCCCAAGGAGTATTTTGCTTCGGAAAAATTTTGCCTGGCCGCCAACTTCAACCACTGTGATGCTTTGACCGCATCCTTGGGGACACCGTCTCCATTGAAGTATGCCATTCCGAGATTGAATCGCGCAGTAAGCGATTTTGCGATCACCGCCTTGGAAAGCATGCTTATTCCCTGCTTGGTATCTTTTTCCAGAAGCCCCGGTAAGCCTTTGAGGTAAAGCGCTCCGATGGTCGCCTGAGCTTGTGGATACCCTGCCTCTGCGGATCTCTTAAATAAGCCAAGAGCTCTCATGACGTTGGTGGGAATAACTTGAAAGTCAATCTCCCCCATGCAATACATGGCAACGGGATCCCCTTCGGATGCTTGCCTTTGCAGCAAGAGGGCGGCGTCTTGGTACATTCTTGTAGCAGCTTCGAAGTCACCTTCCAACATCGCAAGGTTAGCCAAGTTATAGGAACCAAAGGGGTGCCCCTTACGATGAGCGGACTCGGACCATTGCTTCGACAACTTGACGTCCACTTTGGATCCGGCTTCGCCAGATCTCAGGTAAATACCCAAAAGTCCTTGAAAATAGGGGCTTCCTGCCTGAGCTTTTGATACGATTTCTCCATAAGTAATTTTGGACGACCAGCGTTCGGCGCTCCGTGCCGCCATGGGCACTCCTGCAAAGTTGAGAAGAAACAAAATAATCAAGCTTTTGACGAAAGTAAGCATGAATGAAGAATTACTTTTTTTAGAAGCTCTTCCAAGCTTGAAAATGCTCAATTGATCAGAGATAATATGATCTGCATCATGAACGCATATCTTTACACAGCGCTTTCTGTTTTGGCGTTCGCCTTTGTATCATTGATTACGTTCGCCAAGCCCGATCCGCACGCCCCCGAAGGAATCACTCTGTCTAGCTTGGCGCTCGGTCGGATTTTGGACAAGCAAACGCGTTTTTTTCAGTCTCCAAATAGATCCTCCGGGGCATATAATTCTGATCTAACTAGAAAAGCTCAAGAAATCGTAGCCGACTACGACGCCTATCTCGGAGATAATCCGAGAGACACGAGCGCACTCATCCTATATGGAAAGTTTCTTCGCAGGGTAGGGCAAGAGCAACATGCAATCGGGTACTTTTTGGAAGCTGATTCGATCAATCCGAAATTAGCCGTCGTAAAGCAACAGTTGGGAAACTACCTCATAGAGGAAGGTCGACCGATCGACGCCTTTCCATTTTTGATCATGACCATAGAATTGGCTCCCGAACAGGCAGACTATCATTACCACTTAGGGGGCTTTCTTTCTCTTTTCGAAGAAGATTTGGCACGAGAACGGATTATGACAAAGGAATCATTGAGGGCATTCATGCATAAGTCTTTCCAGCAAGCGGCCAAGCTTTCCCCTTCGAATTTCGACTATCAATTGAGGTTTGCCCAAAGTTTCTTTGACTATCCTGACTCCAGCAAGGAAGCCGCCTTGCAGACTTGGATCGATTTGAACCGAAAATTCCCTGACAGATCAAAGGCGGAAAAGGACTATTTCAATCTCTGCAAGGCTCGTATACTTTTGGATCTGAATCGGCAATCCGACGCCGTTTCACTGATTGAATCAGTTTCTTCCAAGGCACTCGCCCCGGCAAAGCAATCCCTGCTTCATCAAGTCAAGAGCCTGCCGAAAAAAAAGGCTAAGAAGAAAGAAAGTACGAACAAGCAAAGCAGGATTGAAATCAACCATCACTTTTTCATACCCAATGATCCTCACCTCAAACGCCTGCGTTTGTTGACCGGTCGAATCAAGGAGGAAAAAATGCTTTCCGAACTCAAGACCGATGCTATCAAGGCGCGATTTGACGAAGAGAATAAAATTAAAATCGATTTGTCTCAAAAAAACCCAAAGGGACTGACTTCCGACCATGAGAAGGGTGCCTTGAGGTGACTTGCTCATGAACGACGTTCTCATACTCTGCTCATCTTTTGCCATCGAGCAAAAGATCATTCTTTTTCTAATCCTTATCGTCAGTATTTCGATTCACGAATGGGCACACGCCTTCGCTGCCGACAAACTCGGGGACCCTCTCCCGCGAGCAGAAGGCAGAGTCACTCTTGATCCAAGGGCCCACATTGATCCCGTCGGCACCATTCTCATACCCTTGATCATGATTTTCCTTTCACCGGGATTTGCGATCATAGGTTGGGGAAAACCTGTTCGCATTTCGCTCCCCAATCCAAAAACCCGCAGGCGGGACGATCTACTCATTACCATTGCGGGCCCCCTCTCCAATCTGCTGATAGCTTTTGCCGCCACTCTGTTCTTCGCCTTGGTGGCCTCCTTCTTCCCGCTTAACGAAAGCACCGAAAATCTTTTCTACATAATTGTTATAATAAATTGCGTACTTGTAGTTTTCAACCTCCTGCCGGTCCCTCCACTCGATGGCTCCCACTTCCTTAAACATGCTCTTAACATGCGTGAAGAAACTTACCGCAACTTGGCCAAATACGGATTTTTGATTTTAATTGTTCTAATCAACATTCCTCAGTTTCAGCTAATCATGCAATTTTTAATAGGCTCGAGCAGCAGCCTTTTTATTGGTCTCTTCGAGGGGTTGACCCAAGGAGAATCGACCATTACCCAAAGTTGAGATGCGCAAAATATGCGAATTTGAAGAGGAGAAAAAAGCCCTTCGCTTTTGGAATTTTCTGAAAAAAAATAAAGTCGAGTCCTCTTTGGAGAATGATGAAGGAGCATGGATCTTATGGGTAGAGGAAGAGGAAAACATTGACTTCGCTTCTTCGGCTTTTGAGGAGTTCGAACTCAACCACGACGCTCCGAAGTTCCTCTCCTCGACACCTGATCGCAGGCCCAATGACTCTGTAGAGATCGAAGAACCGCTCTTGCAAAAATCACGGTACAAGGAACATCGTCTAAGGGACAAATGGTCTACTCAGAATGGACGATTGGGAACCGTAACCTTTGCATTGATCATAACGTGCGTTTTCGTCTACTTGCCTTTGGGGATGGCAACAATGTTCAGCAGTCCGGGTTCACCCAACGAGTACTGGACGTCCATTCACTTGACCCTCAAACACGGCCTTCAGATTGCAGGATCGGTGTGGTCTCCCACCGATAATAAATGGATCAACAAAAATGACTGGAGCGATCTTTTGTCCGGACAATTCTGGAGAGTAATCACCCCCGTTTTTCTTCACGGCAGTTTGTTTCACATCCTCTTCAATATGTTTTGGCTCTTCAGCTTGGGGAGGCAAATCGAAAACCGGAAAGGAGGGAAATTCTTCCTCACCTTCGTATTAATCCTAGCTGTTGCCTCCAACCTTTCCCAATTTATTTTTGTCCATGGTAACTTCCTTGGAATGTCCGGCGTGGTTTACGGTCTTTTCGGCTATGTCTTCATAAAATCAAAACTCGACCCAGGAGATGGTTTCGGTATTGATCAAGCAAACGAGTTTATCATGTTCGGATTTTTCGTAGCGTGCTGGCTTGGCTGGCTTGGAAACATTGCAAACGCGGCGCATACAGGCGGCTTGATCGTGGGATTGGCTTGGGGTTGGTGCTCCGCCCTTCGGTGGAACCGGGGCAAGAGATAGAGACGGTTTCTTATTTTCGGGCCAATTCGTAGATCGCCAAGCCCGCCCGCAAGTTTGGCCAAAGAGAACAGGTCTTCACCCAATCACCTTGATGATAGATCTTTCGCCCCACTTCAAATGCATTCGGTCCACTTCGATGTTTCCGACAAAAGCTTTCGAATTCGGAAATCGAAAAATGATTCATGAGACCACTTTTTTCCCAATGGTCAGGGTAAACGTCATTCTTTATTTTCATTCCTTTTCCAAGGAAATGCAGTCGATTTCTCCAGTACCCATGATTAACGAAACTCAAGGCGACTCGCTTTCCTACCCGAAGGGCTTCCAAAAGTACCGAACCGGGTTGAGGAAGCTCGTCGATCATGCGTGAAAATATGACCCAATCAAAAGATTGATCACCCAAATTCCCCAATGCCCTTCGAATATCCTCTTGATAAACGGCCACACCGCGGGCAATGGAAGAGGTAACCTTTCCCCCATCGTAATCGACTCCGAGACCTCTTACTTGCTTTGTATCTCTTAGGTATTCAAGCAGAATGCCTCGACCACAACCCAAATCCAATACGCTTTCACTCGGTTGAACCCAATTGTCGATGACCTTGAAATCGGCTTCTTTCTTAACTTCGTACCGATTTTCAACCTGGCGAAAACGGTCGACGTTCTGCTCTTCTTTCTCCTCATCGTCAATGCCATTTAGGAAAACGCGAACAGAACGCAGGAATGCCTTCGATTTGATCAAGAAGGAATCATGCCCGTGCTTATGATCAATCTCCAAGTATGAACCTTCCTTCCCTAGCCTGTGCAAAGCCTCAACGATTAATTTGTTCTGGGCAGGGGTATATAGCCAGTCGCTTGTAAAGGCCACTACGAGCACTCTCGCCGATACCTCCTTGAGCGAATCATCCAAGCCTTTTTCTCCCACGAGATCGAAGCGGTCGAG
Source organism: Opitutia bacterium (assembly GCA_002722545.1). Classification (GTDB taxonomy): domain Bacteria; phylum Verrucomicrobiota; class Verrucomicrobiia; order Opitutales; family Seribacteraceae; genus Seribacter. Next base: position 15,636 of record PBMI01000067.1, read on the forward strand.
GGCCTTGGTCAATTTCAGATAGGTGTTCGCGTCAAAACGGTCCACAAACTTGTTTCCTTGGTAATCGAGGTAGCTTTCGACGCTGAATTCGAAGTTCTTTTCCTTTGACACTCCAATTTCCCTGCCAAACTTTTCCTCCATTCCCTCATCCGAAAGATAGGTTATGTGAGCCATCATGCGGGCTACCGCCAAGCCTTCGCGGGGACCTTCGCCATCCAAGTATTCCCCCGACTTCCAATCCCGGTCTCCACATATCGAACGCCTACCAACTTCATTAAAGGCAATGGTTTGGGCATTGTGCCGAGCCGTGGCCGCTATGATCAGCGCCTTCTTTACGAAAGTAGGGAATTCCACGATCCATTGCAATGCCTGCATCCCTCCCATGCTTCCGCCCACTACCGAATGAAGGGAAGCAACGCCTAGAAAGTCGAGCAGGCTTTTCTGGGCTCGAACCATATCTTGGATCGTCAAATCAGGAAAAAGCATTCCATAAGCCTTGCCGGGAGTAGCTGGGTTTTCACTAGCTGGTCCAGTCGAACCCTTGCAGGCACCCAAGCAATTTGAACAAACTACGAAAAATTCGTTTGTATCGATGGCCTTTCCGGGTCCCACGACGTGATTCCACCAACCCGGTTGACGGTCGTCTTTGGAATAAACGCCAGCAACATGATGGTCGCCTGTCAAAGCATGGCAAATGAGGATGGCGTTTGTTCCGGCCTTATTGAGATCGCCATAAGTTTCGTAGCGAAGCTGAAACTCATCGAGAGAGCCGTTTTCCATTTCAAAATAGTCTTCATGCCGAAAGGTCTTTTCGCGAACGATACCAACTTGACCCTCGCCTGAAACATAGTCCTCTCTTTCGCTTGCTTTACTCATAGTTGATTGTCATGCCGACGGGGTCGGTCAACGATGGATATACTAGGAATTAATGGCCTCGAGCAAAGCCTCATCCATGTCATAATTGCCATGAACCGCCTTGACGTCCTCAAGGTCCTCAAGATTCTCGATCAGCTTGAGAACCTTACGGGCAACGTCATCATCCGTGACGGCAATTAAATTTTCAGGCAAATAAGCCAATTCGGAAGAATCGGGGATGATGTCTGCATTACTGAAGGCACCTGCAAGCTTGTCGTATTGGCCAGTTTCGCAAATTACTTCGTAATGCTCTTTTTCCACGAGGACGTCTTCTGCGTCGTTTTCCAAAGCCAATTCGGTCAAAGCGTCTTCGTCCATCTTGTCTTTGGCCAGAAGAAACTGGCCCTTGCGCTTAAAATTAAAGGCTAGGGCCCCCGCTCCCGCCAAGTTTCCCCCGCCCTTGGAAAAAGTACTGCGTATTTCGGATGCCGAACGGTTTTTGTTGTCGGTAGTAACCTCAACAATCAAACCGACTCCGCCGGGCCCATACCCCTCGTAGAGCATTTCCTCGATTGTAATGCCACCAAGTTCACCCGTGCCTTTTTTGACGGCACGATCAATGTTATCCGCAGGCATATTCGACTGTTTAGCCTTGATAATGAGTGTCCTAAGCCGCGGATTGAATTCGGGGTCCTTCCCTCCATCTCTTGCTGCCAAGGTAATTTCTTTACTGATGACGCTGAATATCTTGCCGCGTTTGGCATCAACGGCAGCCTTGTGACGTTTAGTGGTCGCCCATTTACTATGTCCAGACATTGTTTAAAAAGGAAAAAAGGAACCGTGCGTTTGTCAAGTTTGCTTATCAGCCTGTTCTCGAAGAAATTCATAGGCGACTTCCAACCGTTTCTTCTTTTTCAAAGCTTGTTCACGTTTTCCTTCGCTCATGCCTTCGAGTTTGGTGGAAGTGTAATTGCCCATTCTCTCCCCGTAATTTCTTTCCAAAAGCTTACCGTCCACTGGACCCCTTGCCCGCAATCCCAGTAAATTTCGGTACTTTCTTTCCTCGTCGGACAGTTCCATTCTCACCGGTCTGTCTTCGCTTTCCTCATCGCTTGAATCCGAAATGGCCAGTTTTACTTCATCATTTGGCAGGGGGCCTCTTTTGGTGATGAGAGTCTGCAGGATCGTCATGAGGTTTTGAATCGTCCAGTACAAGACCAACGCGGAAGAAAAGAAATAAAGAAAAATAAGAAACATGAAGGGCATGAACCTCATCATTTTTGCATTGATTCTTTGGGCTTCACTCATCTCAGGCCCCATCTGCATGGGGTTGAGCTTCATTTGAAACCACTGGGTCGCCACCATGAGTATCGGCAACAAGTTGATCGAGAAGCCCTGCAGGACACTAACGCTATCTTGCTCGGATAAATCATTCGCCCATAAAAAACCTTGCCCATACAGTTCAGCAGCAGAGCGCAACATCCAGAACATACTTAGGAAAATCGGTATTTGGATAAGGATCGGCCAGCATCCCGCAAAGGGATTCACCTTGTTCTCCTTATAAAACTTCATCATTTCCTGATTCAGCTTCTGAGGGTTGCCCTTGTGTTTTTCCTTTAGCTTACCCATGGGTCCTTGAAGGGCCTGCATTTTCTTTTGCGAGCGGGTTGCCTTGGCCGTCAGTGGCCAAAGCAACAACTTGACCAGAATCGTCAGGGCAATGATGGCCAGACCATAGCTTCCCAAGAAGGAGTGGAGCTTGTTAAGTAGCCAGCTAAACGGTTCCGACAGCCACCAAAATACACCGAACTGCATGACCTTCTTTTGTTCGAACTCAAGCTCCGACAATCCAACGTAATCTTTCGGGCCCGCATATACTTGAAAACTAAAGTTCTTTGTCTCGCCTGGCTCCAATCTTCCAAGGGGAATGGAAAGACTGCCTTCGACTCCTTTTACTTCGTTCTCCGAAGTCGAAACGCTTCTTTTGTTGATTCGCCAACTAATTCGGGCATTGACCAGATCCGTTTCAGGGCGAACGATATTGACGAAGAACTGATTGTTCACGCATGCCCAGCGTGCTTGGGAAAGAGTTCTTGCTTCCCATTGCCCGGCTACGCCCATCTCGTTATATTGGAAGAATTCTTCCTCCTCTCCATCGATTCTACCACTGCATTCGGCGCATGAACACCCTTCCGCCAATGGGGCCCCAGCGTTGTAATACCCGACGTTTAAATAAGTTTCAGAGCTATCGAAAGGATTGTAGAGACGTGGAATTTGGTAAGCAGCTCCAAGATGGAACTTCATTCGCTCATAAAACAAGGGCCCACTGGTCAGGTTCGTAATTCTTGTCTCATGGTGGATCACGTAACTACTGTTGGCCTCCCGGAAATATTCTCTTTCAATTTGCATTTCCCCGTCACCCTCCCACCTGTAAAGAATCTTCATTGGATCGGTCTGCGGAACTAAACGGAACGCTCTGGGATCCGGTAAAACCTTTTTGTACTCTCGGCCGTTATCGTCTTCCAAGGACAGAGAAAGAAGAGGCTCTCCCTCATTCGTCATGTTGTAATCTTTGCTGAGACGTCCTTGTTTTTTAAGGCGAACTTCACGAATTCCACCCGTATGATTCGAAAAGACGGGGGAGGAATATTCATTTCCCAAAGCATTTCTCAGCTTTTCAGCTCCCAAGCTAATTGGTGGTGTAATGGAAAGGGCAGGGGATGAATTGCCTTCCAGAATATTCCGGGGTTTGATTTCATTCGGATTCGGTTCGACTGAAGGGATCAACCGTCCCGACTGATTGGAATCGCCAAAAGCACCCGGTTCATTCGCTCCGCTATTGATAGGATCCACTCTGGGTTGCCATTGCAACGGGTCCAACATAAGAAAGCCGGCAACCAGAAGAAGGATTGTACCGATAATATAATTTTTCATGTTAAGAGGAAAGTTTCTCCACCGCATCGACGAAATGATTCTCCAAAGAGGAAAAAGAGGCCTTCAACATTCCTCTGCGAGGCAAAACAACCATACTGGCACCTGCAGGGAAGAGACTTTTATTCCGGCGGAAAACTTCCCTCATCCTTCTTTTGGCCCGATTGCGGGCCACTGCACCACCAAATCTTCTGGACGCAATGATACCAATCTTCGCAGGCCAATCAGATTCAGGATCCTTCATGAGTTGCAACCAAAATAAATTGGTTTTGAGGCTTCGTCCGTTTTTTCTGACCGCAAGAAATTCATAAGACTTCCGTAGTCTCGAATCCTGCGGAAAGCATTGGTTCGCCAACTTCAAAGAAGGAGAAGCGTGTTTGATTTCTAGCGAAAGCGACGGGCAACGGAAGCGGTCAGTTTGGCACGACCTTTGCGGCGACGATTCCTGAGGACTTTACGGCCAGCGCTTGTCTGGTTGCGTTTGCGAAAACCGAATTTTCGGGCACGTCGCAACTTGGAGGGATTGTAGGTAGGTTTCATTGGAAAAAGGGATTAAAGTAAATTATCTACAGCTAAAGTCAAACCTTGAGGATTATGATTATCATATAGTTTGAACTTGCGAAGGATCGACTTTTCGAACAGAATGGTTTCTTTGTTGTCCCGTTCGTCTAGTCAGGTCAGGACACCGGGTTTTCATCCCGGCAACAGGGGTTCGAATCCCCTACGGGACGCCATTTTTTTTCGAGGCAACTTGCGAATGCCTTTTTGTTCCGTAGACATCTAACTATGGCAATCAGGCCACCAAACATTTGCGTACGCGGAGCCCGCCACAACAACCTAAAGGGTGTCGACTTTGAACTTTCACCCGGCCAATTGGTCGTTCTCACTGGTTTAAGCGGCACCGGTAAATCAACGCTTCTCTTCGATGTACTCCACGCGGAAGGGCAACGAAAATACGTCGAAACTTTCAGTCCCTACGTACGGCAATTTTTAGAAACCTGTCCGAGGCCGGAGGTTGATTCAATCGAAAACGTTCGGCCATCCATTGCCGTCGAACAGAAAAATACCATTCGGAATTCTCGGTCGACCGTCGGAACAATGACCGAAATCTGTGATTATTTCAAAGTATGGTTTTCACAGGCAGCACGTCTCGTCGACCCTGCAAGCGGACAAACCGTTTGCTTTGAAACTCCTGACTCCCAAGCAAAAAGTCTTATTTCGAAACTTGCAGGTAAAAACATCGTCATTGGCTTCCTCGCCCGAAGACCATCTGCTTTGCAACACTCTCATTTCCTTCGTTTTCTCCACGATGGAGGTCATGTTCGGTCTCTTGAAAAGAATGCTTTTCACCGAATCGAAGATCTGATGGAAGAAGGGTGGGAGGGAGATTCGATCTTTGTGGTTACCGATCGTCTCGTCGCAGAAAGAAAAGGAAAGAGTAGACTCGTCGAGGCTGTAGCTACTGCGATTCGAGACGGTCACGGCATGGCTCAGGCGAGAGACCTGCGTGGCAATTTGATCAAGAATCTGCATGAAGGACTCCGCTCATCGGTCGACGGAAGGGAATTCAGCGCGCCGACCCCATCTGCTTTTTCTTTCAATTCCTCGGTTGGAGCATGCCCGAAATGCAAAGGGTTTGGCCGAGTCATCGAGATAGATCCCAAATTAGTGATTCCCGACGAGAACCTTCCTTTGGGAAAAGGGGCAATCAAGGCATTTTCTGGTAAAGTTTACGGCCACTGCCAAAGGGAGCTTGAAAATGCATGCTCGAGTACTGGCATCAGCCTCACCAAACCATGGAGCGAATTACCGACGGTCGAGCGGGATTTCATTTGGAACGGAGACGAAGATTACGTCGAGGGCAACGGCAAATGGTACGGCATTCGAGCGTTCTTCGATTGGCTCCAAAAAAAGACCTACAAAATGCATGTCCGAGTTTACCTTTCCAGGTACCGCGGTTATTTCGAATGTCCGGACTGCTCGGGATCGAGACTAAAGGAGACATCCCTATTTTGGAAATGGAAATCATACACCTTGCCGGAATTATATGGACTCCCGGTTGATGAGTTGCTCTCGAAAATCTCCCAGGTTTCTTTGTCGGGTGATCCGACCAATGATCTCCCCATAGAAAACATCAAATCCAGATTAGGGTATCTACAGCAAGTCGGATTAGGTTATCTCTCTCTAGACCGCTCGGCTCGAAGCCTTAGCGGAGGAGAAACCCAAAGAGTCAACCTAACGGCATGCCTCGGTTCGTCTCTGACGGACACCCTATTTGCCTTGGACGAACCCACGATCGGTCTTCATGGTCGGGATATAGAAAAACTCGTTGGTGTGCTGAGGGCTCTCGCAGACGCTGGCAACTGTGTGTGCGTCGTAGAGCACGACGAACAAGTTATTCGCTCGGCGGACAAGGTTATTGAAATAGGCCCAGAACCCGGTGTCATGGGAGGTTCAATTTCCTTTAACGGTACGGTTTCTCAATTAATCGGATCAAAGAAATCTTTGACGGGGAAATGGCTCGCCAAGAATCCCATGTCGAAGCGAGTTGTTAAAGAAAAGCGAGCTCCTATCTCCACGAAGGGTTTCCTGCACTTGAAAGGGTTGAGCTGCCACAACGTAAAGAACCTGAACGCCAAGATTCCCTTGAACCGTTTCGTTTGCATAGCGGGTGTATCGGGCTCTGGAAAATCGACTCTTATGGAAGACCTCATCTACCGGAAAATGTCATCCGGAATGCACGGGACAGGCATCATGTCTGATCAAGAATTTTCAGAAACCGTGATGATTGATCAAAGCTCCGTTGTGCGCACTCCGCGCTCCAATCCGGTTCTTTACTCGGATGCGTGGGGTCCGATCAAAGAAGCCTTTGGCCGTACGGACGAAGCCAAGCGACTAGGTTTCTCGGCATCTGATTTTTCTTTCAATACCGGCAACGGTCGGTGCGAAGAATGTTCGGGTCTTGGCTACGAGATCGTCGAAATGCAATTTCTTTCGGACCTCCAAATTCCCTGTAGTCATTGCGAAGGGAAGCGCTTCAAGAATGAAATTCTGCAAATCAAACTCGACGGACTTTCAGTATCCGAAGTCCTTGACCTAACTGTTGACGAAGCTGCGAAAATCTTTCCGCACTTCCCCAAGACGAAAAGAAAACTGGAAGCCCTCGAGCAGGTCGGTCTCGGTTACCTGACCCTTGGACAGGCATTGAATACTTTGTCAGGTGGCGAATCTCAACGCCTTAAACTAGTCAAGTATCTCACCACGCTGAAAAAAGGCTCTTCACCTTCTTTGCTTCTTATCGACGAACCCACCACGGGATTGCACATGCAAGATGTTGAAAAGTTGCTTGCATGCCTGCGGGGTGTGATCCAGGCCGGGCATTCTCTTTTGGTAGTCGAACACAACCGCCAAGTGTTGAAAGAGGCCGATTGGATCATCGAGTTGGGACCTGGAGCAGGAGAAAAGGGTGGACGAATCATCGCTGAAGGAAGCCCTGTTGCCTTGATGAGAAAATCAACTCCCACCTCCAAAATCATGCAGGCTTCTTGCTTGAACAGTCGTTTGCAAGGGAGCAAAGAAACATCTCGCGGAATTAGAAAACGAGAAGACTTGAGGATAATTGGGGCAAGGGAAAACAACCTCAAGAACCTCAGCGTTACTATTCCCGCCAACAAGTTCGTCGTTGTCACCGGTCCATCGGGTTCGGGAAAGTCATCTCTTGCGTTCGACGTTATTTTTGCGGAAGGCCAACGGCGCTTTATGGAATCAATGTCTTCCTACGCCCGTCAATTCGTCAATCAACTCAGCAAACCTGAGATTGACTCGTTGTCCGGGATATCTCCAACAGTGGCAATCGAACAGCGGGTTACGCGTGGTAGTCGCAAATCGACTGTTGGTTCCACGACCGAGATTGCTCAGTTTCTAAGGCTTCTATATTCACGGCTCGGAATCCAATTGAGTACCTCGGATCAAGCCCACCTCACAAACAACACCGAAGACGAGGTAATGAACCGTATAAAATCCGGTTTCCTAGTCCATAAGCCATCCCCGAAAAAACCTTCGGCCCTTCTCTCTCCACTCATCACCAATCGCAAGGGGCATCACAAACCTATCGTGAATTGGGCTCGAGAAAAAGGCTATGCCGAGGTGAGATGCGATGGCAAAATCCTAGCTACCGAGGGTTTTGAAGGTCTTGATCGCTACCGCGAGCATAACGTGGAAGTTGTAACGCATAAGTGGACTTCAATCCCCTCCGATTCCGAGCTCGCAAAATCCGTTAGGCAAGCCCTTGATCTTGGTAAAGGACGATGCCTCGTGCTCCCGAAAGGAGAGGAAGAGAACTGGCATTCGACCTCACGAGTAGACCCCGCGACCGGAAAGGCCTATCCGGAAATAGAACCGGCCCTTCTTTCTTGGAATTCCCCAAAGGGTTGGTGCACTTTTTGCCGTGGCTACGGAAGGATCTATGAAAAACATAAGGATCATTTGCCGGCCAACGGCATATGGTGGAAACTTGAGGACGGAGATACCTGCCCCGAATGCAAGGGTGAAAGACTAAACGAAACAAGCAGAAACATTGTTCTGCATGGCCCGAAAGGCTTTCGGCTTTCACTACCCGAGGCTCTTCGACTAAGCCCTTCCGGCATCCTTTCTTTTCTCAAAAATTTAAAAGTGGAAAAAAAGCAAAAGCCAATTCTCGAAGCCATTCTCCCAGGAATTTTAGAACGATTGGGTTTTATGGAAAAAGTCGGTTTGGACTATTTGTCTTTGGACCGGGAGACTTCATCACTCTCCGGAGGAGAGGCTCAAAGAATTCGTTTGGCCAGCCAACTCGGCTCAAACTTATCAGGCGTACTTTATGTTTTGGACGAACCTTCCATCGGTCTTCACCCTGTAGACAATCAAAGGCTCATCGAATCTTTGCGTGAACTACAATCGAGGGGAAACTCTTTGGTCGTCGTAGAGCATGATCTTGAAACCATCATGCAAGCGGACTATTTGATCGACATCGGCCCGGGAGCTGGTCGTGCCGGTGGAAAAATTGTCGGCAAGGGAAGTCCCGACAAAATAATGAAAAACCCAAATTCGCCTACGGGAGCGCATTTGAAAAAAGGGGCCGATCATCCTACCCGTGGCAACTGGAGAAAAATCACTCAGAGCGCGAAGCCTGGCTGGTTAAAGCTTAGTGGTGTGAAATTTCGCAACTTGAAAGATTTGTCTGTCGGGTTTCCCATGCAAAGACTCACCGTTTGCTGCGGAGTCTCAGGTTCGGGAAAATCATCTCTTGTCAGAGGAATTTTGTTAAAGGGCGTAAAAGAATCGATTTCAGCAGACGTAAAAACCCTTCGTAATCAGAATTTTCGATTAACGAATGGCAACGCCTTCCATAAGGCCATCGAAGTAACCCAAAAGCCCATCGGCAAAACGCCAAGATCGACACCCGCAACCTATCTTGGGGTTTGGGATAAGATCAGATCCATGATTTCTTCTCTTCCGGAAGCCAAGGCAAAAGGATTTTCTCCCAGTGATTTTTCATTCAACGTAAAGGGTGGAAGATGCGAAGCGTGCAAAGGGGCTGGTAAAATCAAAATGGAGATGAGCTTTCTCCCCAATTCTTACGTCCCTTGTGATGACTGTGGAGGAAAGAGATATCGTGAGGAAATTCTCAAGCTTAAATGGAAAGGAAAGAATATTGCCGAAATTCTTGAACTCACTTTCCAAGATGCATCCATGTTCTTTAAATTTGATCATTATCTTGAGTCCACCTTCTCGTTGATGGTCGAAACTGGTCTGGGTTACCTGAAACTTGGGCAACCTTCTCCGACTTTGTCGGGAGGGGAAGCCCAAAGGCTCAAACTATCCGCCGAACTTGCAACGGGAATCGACAAAGGCAAACATGGATATCGAGCCGTTAAAAAACCAAACCTTTACATCTTGGAAGAACCAACCATTGGACTTCATCCAACCGACACCAAAAGACTTATTCATTTACTTCACCGTTTGGTGGAAGAAAATAATACTGTAGTTGTGATCGAGCACGACGTCGAAGTCATCGCAGAGGCTGACCATGTCATCGAACTTGGACCACTGGGTGGAGAAAAAGGTGGTCGAATTCTTCACACTGGAAGCGTCCTTGACGCACTCGCGAATAAAAAGTGCAAGACAGCTCCTTTTCTCAAGAGTATCGTAACTACGCCAAAAAACGAATGAACGTTTTCTTTCCCGCTTTGATAACCAATTCTTCGGAAGCGGAAAGTTTGTTAACCCGCTCCTCGCAGTCATCCTTTTTTTCTCCATTTAATTTTATCGCACCCTGCTTAAAAAGTCTTCTAATCTGTCCTTTTGAATCAAATATTTCAGTCGAGGACATAATGTTCAATAAGGTTTGAGATTCACTATCCAAAGACAATTCGCTCAGCTTGAAAGTCTTCATTTCTTCAGGCGTTTCCCCTTTGGTAAAAACCTGACCGAAGGACGATAATTCTTTTTGCGCAATCGCATCCTCAAAGAAAAGAGCGGTCAATTCGCGAGCTAAACTTTTCTTTGCATCCATTGGGTGAAGATTCTTCAATTCAAGCATCTCATCCCCTGATTTCAGTAACAATAATTCAAAATAGCTCCACATCACGTCATCCGTTATTGACATGACTTTCCCAAAAATATCTTTCGATGAATCATTGAAGGCAATGTAGTTGTCGTAACTCTTGGACATTTTCCTGCTACCGTCCAACCCCACAAGCAAAGGCATGGTAAGAACCGCTTGCGGAGAATGACCTTTTTCCTTCTGAAGATTCCGACCTACGAGCATGTTGAAGAGTTGATCGCTTCCCCCAAGCTCAACGTCTGACTCGAGAACGATCGAGTCGTATCCTTGAATCAATGGATACATGAACTCGACCATTGAAATCGGTTGATTCGATCGGAATCGTTTTTCGAAGTCATCCCTTTCAAGCATACGGGCAACCGTCATTTTCCGTGAAAGATTCAATGCATCGGCAAAAGACATGGAAGCAAACCACTCGCTGTTTTTTCTAACCGTTGTTTTTTCCGGATCGAGAATGCGAAAAGCCTGATCCAGGTAAGTTTTGGCATTTTCATTAACCTCGGCTTCGGTCAACTCGGGTCTCAGTTCGGAGCGACCACTCGGATCCCCGATTCGCGCTGTGTAGTCCCCGATCAGCAAAATCGCTTCATGCCCAGCGTCCTGAAATTGCTTGAGTTTGTTGAAAACAACAAGATGACCAAAGGTAAGGTCGGGTCTTGTAGGGTCGACGCCGAACTTCACTTTGAGCTTTCGGTCGGCGGCAAGTCTTTCTCCGAGTTCCTCCTCACCAATTGCGACCTCCGTATTGTTCAGTAATTCTTCAAGTTTCATCGGAATGGCATAATAAACCACCCTTGTATAAACAAATCGATGATTCTTCGAGCCAAGAATTACCTTTCTTCCCTTCAGGGAAAGGATTCCGCTTGCTTTCGAGGTCAGGAGCGTTACCAAATTTATCAACAAACAATCCCCTGACCAGCACAATCCCTCAAATTAGGAACCAACATGATTTTATCCACCGGCGTTGATGCGCCAAATTTTACTCTTAAGACAAAAAACGCAGAAGGCTTGCAGGACGTGGAACTTTCCAGTTTCAAGGGCGAAAAGAAGGTGGTCCTCCTTTTCTTTCCCTTTGCATTCACTGGTGTGTGCACGGAAGAAACCTGCTCGATTCGCGACGATCTTTCCGCATACGAGGATTTGGACGCTCAAGTCTTGGGCATTAGTGTCGACAGTCCATTCGCTCAGGAAGCAATGGCCCTGAAAGAAGGTTTGAATTTCCCTCTCCTGAGTGACTTCAACAAAGCGGTGTCCAAGGAGTACGGTGTTCTCTACGAAGATTTCATTGGTTTCGAAGGCGTTTCCAAAAGATCGGCTTTTGTGGTCTCCAAAGATGGGAAGGTTTCCTTCTCCTGGTCCTCCGACGATCCGAAACAATTGCCTGACTTCGATGCGATCAAAAACGCCCTTCGCTAAAGCGAGGTATTCCGCGACCAAATTTTTGTCGAATGCAAGACCAATTGGCCTCTAATACTATGGCTTCGGACACAAAGTTTACTAGAAAAAGTTTTTGCCTAAAGACCCAAACAAAACTGCAGCAGCACCGTTCTCATTTGCCCACAGGTATCCATAATGAGTCGGAATTCTCATCGAGACACTTTACAAGGGAAATTGCTACCAAAACCTCCTGATAAGGGATCATTCTCAGGGAATCACAACATGAACAAAGAATCCCATTACCGCGTTCATGTTACCCCTGAGAACGCTTTCGTCCGAGTATTTCGGAAAGCATCCTATTTGAATTGCGGTCCACTTCGTTCTTTCTTCGAAGAGTCCATGGTGGAAGGCCGACGCAATTATATCGTCGATTTTCAGGATTGCAGCAGTATGGATAGCACTTTTTTGGGAATACTCGTCGGTTTGGCTCTAAAACTAAGGAAATTCGAGGACGAAGGATACCTCACACTCCTAAACCTCCGGGGAAGAAACTTGGAAACCGTCCAAAATTTGGGAATTCACAAAATTGCCGAAATCAGTTCCGAAGAATCACCCTCCGACCTGCATGAACTAGACAATTTGAAAAATGGAGCGCAGGGTGGTGCGGCATGTTCCGAAACCATTTACCAAGCCCACAAGACTCTCATGGAACTCAATGAGAAGAATGCACGAATGTTCTGTGACGTGGTAAACTTTCTCGACCGGCAAAAGGAAGATTCCGCTTAAGCGGCCTCTCGTTTTTGATGAATGTGTTTCTATTCCTGCTTGCCGGAGCGACCGTAGGTATCTTAGGCCTTTTGTATTTTGGGAAAATATCCAAGAGGAAAATATCGGATCTGCGAGATGAGAAGATTCGCTTGCAGAAGGAAAAGGAAATTATCGTAGAATTCATGCATAACCTGGCCGTCGCCATCGGTGAAGGCGTAGCTCGGAAGGACCTTTACCATCGTATCGTGCATACCGCAGTGATGACCACAGGCGCCATGAGTGCTTGCGTCTATGAAAAACTCGAGAATGGGAAACTCAGAGGAATTGCAACGGAAGGGCTTTTCCCTCCCCAGCGACGAATGAAGGAATCACTCGGTGATGAAGCTTCTACAAGAGCGAGCTTTCTCGAGAAAATTCTCAGTTCGGAAATTCTGGAAGAAGAGGAGGGAATCGTCGGGGAAGTGGCAAAGACGGGAAAACCGGTTTTTGTCGGCAACGCCCAATCCGATCCGAGGATCGTCAAACATCCGGACCCGGCTCTTGCCGTTCGCTCCATGGTATATTCTCCTCTCATTCACGATGATTCGATCTTGGGTGTTTTGGTCGTCGCGAATCCATCCAGCGGTCTCACTTTCTCGGAAATGGATTTGTCCCTCGTTAACTCCTTGGCCGAACAGGCTGCACTGGCGATCAAGAATTCCGACGCGATGAATTTGCGACTTGAAAAATCAAGGATGGATTCGGATCTCGGATTGGCAAAGGAAGTCCAAGAGCTTTTTTTAGCCCAAAAATCTCCTGAGTCCAAAGGTTTGGAGGCCGACGCTCAATATTTGCCTTCATCTCAAGTAGGGGGTGACTTCTATGATTTTTACAAGCTTTCTCCCACCAAGTTCGGAGTTTGCATTGCCGATGTCTCGGGAAAGGGCGTACCCGCATCTCTTCTTATGGCTTTGTGCCAAACCAACCTCCGCCACTATGTAAACAAAACTAGATCTCCTGCCACCGTTTTGAAGAAACTAAACTTGGATTTGGAAAAACGCATAAGGGAAGATATGTTCATCACCCTTTTCCTCGCCATTATCGATACGCAAACCAATACCGCCACCTATGCTCGGGCAGGACACGAACCTGCTCTTTTGGCCAAGCAAGGGGAAGACGACGAAATTTCCATAGAAAAACTTCATGGGAACGGAATGGCTTTGGGAATGGTGCCCGCGGATTTCTTCGATGAAACCATCGAGGACAAAGTCATTCCTTTTGAGAAAGGAAACGTCATGGTTTTGTTTACAGATGGGGTAACGGAAGCCGAAAACGAGGAGCGGGAAGAATTTGGACAAGCACGACTTTGTAAACGGCTTGCGTCTAGAATCCTTTTGAAGCCCAACGAATTCAATCGAAGGTTGCTTTCCGACCTAGATGAATATTCTTCCGCTTCTTACGAGAGAGACGACGTCACCATCGTCACCCTGAAAAGAGTCTAAGACCAAAGTGTCAATCGAGCTTACCTTCGTCGAAATCAATCACGTCTGCAAAGCAACGGAGGTCGTCTCGGGCTCCTGCCCCAAGATCCACCTTGATTTCCTCAAGTTTATCAAGCGCCATGTCCGACATCCCCATTTGGACTACTTTTCGATTCCAAATATGAACCTTGAGATCCTTCGGGAACACACCAAGAAGTTTTTCGTCAAGCTGGATTTTCGTAGAGCTTTCCTTGACGCAATCAACGATCACATCCGGATCAACTCCAAGATGAAGGCAAAGAAAGCCATCGAATCCCTTGGTGAAGTTTCTTTGGTAACTGGCGGGCAATTTCCCCTCAAGGTGCTTTTGAATCTTTGCCAAAAAGCGGGGCAGATGAAGAAGTCCACATGCATGAGGTTGATAGGGAGAAGGTAAATCGAGGAGAATTGCTCCTGTTGGGCCTTCGGTAATATTGTCGTCGATGTTTGTCAAAATGAAGAAATTCGGTTTTGTAAGAATGTTCATTAACCATTGTGAAAGAAAGTAAAAACAAAAAAGTTATCACAAGGGTAAGTATATACCTCCTCGAGCATAAGTTTCTTTTTGGACTTACGCTTTCCTTGGCCTGCGGTATGACGCTTCTTTCCGTTTCCGTTCCTTCCGTGATTCAAAAAGTGCTGGATGAAATTTTCAATGAAGGACTTGGTGAGGGCGGTTTCTTGGCACGAGGTCTTGGATTGATTGCCTGCCTGTTCCTTCTCAAGGAAACCCTCAATTGCTTTCGAATTCGGGTTAACAACAAGTTGGAGCAAAAGGTTATCTTCAAGCTTCGCAAGGACTTGCACGACAAGTTACTCAATTTGCCCATCAGTTTTTACGATCGGCGAAAGAGTGGAGACATTTCTTCACGAGTAGTGGAGGACGTACAAAGCGTGGAGCGAGCTATCTTGGATGGGACAGAGCAAGGGGTCGTTGCCGTCCTGACCTTGATCGGGGTTACGATCATGATGTTCTTTCAGGAGCCTCGCTTGGCTTTTTTGGTTTTTTTGCCATTGCCCGTTCTTGCCGTCATGGCCTTTCGCTATTCAAAGGTTTCCAAACGGAATTGGCGTTTGGTCCGCGAAGCTTCGGGTGATCTTAACTCTATTTTGGTCGAAGACATTCAAGGCAATAGGCTCATTCACGCCTTCGCCCTGCAAAAAAGAGAACAATCTCGGTTCCATAAAATTGGCAAAGAAGTCGAGAGGAGATCCCTTCAAGCTATGTACCGATGGTCGATACAAGGCCCGGGTGCAAGTTTCACTTCCTCTCTTGGTATCCTCGCCGTCGTGGGAATGGGCGCTTACCTTCTTGAAACGGACGCCAATTTCACTACAGGTCAATTTTTCGCCTTTCTTCTTTATGCAAACATGTTTTATGAGCCAGTCAGGCAATTGGTGTCGATCAATAACTTGGTATCTGCCGGCAAAGCTTCAGGTGAGCGGGTCTTTGAGATTCTAGATGCGGACGTACAAATCCAAAACCCCTCCCAAGCAACTCCTTTCCCTTGCTCCGACCACTCCATTGTCTTCGATTCAGTTTCTTTTTCGTACGATACCAGGGCTTCCATTGTAACGGATTTGGACTTTAGCCTTCAGCACGGTTCCACTACTGCATTGGTCGGACCCACCGGTGCAGGCAAAAGTACCGTAGCCAACCTCATCTTGAGATACTACGATGTCGAGGAAGGTGCGGTTCGGATTGGTGATACGGACGTTCGTGATCTTCGACTCAAAGATTTGAGGTCCCAAATCGGCATGGTTTCACAAGATCCTTTTCTATTTGATGCATCCGTTAAGGAAAACCTTTTGCTTGCCGAACCAACGGCCCTTGAATCGGACCTGCAAAATGCGCTTGAGGTCGCCCATGCATGGAATTTCGTAAAGAAGCTGCCGGACGGATGGGATACGCTGATTGGGGAGAAAGGCGTTCGCCTGAGCATGGGTGAAAAACAGAGGCTCACTTTAGCTCGGGCCATACTCAAAGCTCCGCCGATCGTAATTTTGGATGAGGCCACCTCAAGCGTGGACGTTGAAACCGAAAGAGGTATTCAAAACGCTTTGGCCACCCTGACGAAAGATCGAACGACCTTAGTCATCGCTCATAGGCTCAGTACCGTAAGGGACGCCGATAAGATCATATTTCTTGAGAAAGGAAAAATTATCGAGCAAGGCAGCCACAACCAACTCGTTGGCCTGAACGGAGCTTACGCTAAGTTTTGCAAGTACCAGGAAAATTTCATACCCGAAAAAACAAACTGAATTAAGCGTTCCTTCTGGAATAGAAAAGACAGAACCTAATCAAAAGACTCAACAAGTAGGGAGAGCAAAGGAACAAAAGCCTGACAATAGGCCTCACAAAGCCATCATTCGCAAGAAAATACACCTTGGACTCCGCCCAAGTTCGCAAGTGCATTCCAGAGAAGTACTCCAAACCGAGCGCTTGACCTAAAAAATAAACCATCAACGGCCAAATAGTAAACCCGGTGGTAAGAAAGAACAAGGCAAACCAAAGCTCTTTGCTCCAGTCAGTTATTTCGTTTTTTATCACTTCGTGTCCTTGCATAAAAATTGTCTTTATATCAGTATTCATAGCAAGATATTTAACTTTTCCCAATTCCCAATTTACTAATGAAAACAATCTTGACTGTGCCCTTTTCGTTTTTCCTCCTTATCTCTTCGGCGACTGCAAAAGATGATTCTCCCCAAAACGTATTCAAAGACCTAATCAGACCGGTCTTGGATGCAAAATGCGTACAGTGTCATGGAGCGGACAAGGACAAGGGCAAGCTCCGCATGCATACCAATGAAACTCTGCTCAAAGGAGGCCGAGGGGTCGGGAGCGATATCGTAATCAAGGGCGAAGCAGACGACAGCGAACTGATCTACCGCATCACGTTACCCAAGGATGATGAAGAAGCAATGCCCCCCTTTGAGGACAAGGAGCATTACAACCCCGTGAGCCCACAAGAACTTGAGGTGATGAAAGCATGGATTAAATTAGGCGCTTCTTTCGATTTGCTTCTAACGGACCTCGACGAATCGAGCCGCAAAGCAGCCGATCACGTTTTAAAGAACATGCCCAAAAAGATCCTCTCGCTCACAGCCAAATTACAACCGCAACTCCCTGAAGTTCCTGAGGCCGACCCGAAAGCTCTAGCTGCCCTTAAAAAAGCCGGCCTACTCGCTTTACCCATTGCCCAAAACACCAATGCCATTTACGTGAATGCATCGTATGCCGGTAAATCTTTTGATGATAAGAAACTTCAATTGCTCAACCCTCTCGCCAAGCAATTACTTTGGCTTAATCTTGCCCGAACCGGAGTAACCGACAAAGGAATTCAATCCCTTGGCAAATTAACCATGCTTACCCGGCTACACTTGGAAAACACCTCCATCACGGATTCAGCTTCGGCTCATCTTTCCAAGCTCAAGAGCTTGGAATACCTCAACCTCTACGGGACTAACGTTTCCGATGCATCAGTAGGCAATCTCACAAAGCTCCCTAAACTCTCCAAAGTCTTTCTTTGGCAAACTAAGTTTACCCAAAAAGGCGCGGACTCCCTTAAGAAAAGCTTTGCTGACGTCGGAAGGTACAATTCATTAAGCGCCGAGCAGAATAAGCTCCAGGCTTCCCTCGACCAAATTACGAAAAATGAGAATGCCAAGATGGCAAAACTCAAGGAAAAAAAGACAAACCTGAGCAAGCAAACCTCCGACGAAAAGCCCATCAACGCCAAATGCCCCGTATCGAATAAAGATTTGGACGAAACCAAGAACTCCACTTTCGAAGGTCGAAAAATTGGTTTTTGCTGCGACAAATGCAAGGGCAAATTCGATGCGAATCCTGAGTCATTCAGGGCTAAAATCAAGAATTTCAAGCCCTCTGAAAATTTCGCCAAGGCCGATGAAGAGTTCAAGAAACAAGAACGCGAATCATCAACCAAGAGGGACGAAGCCCAAACCAAAGTGAACAAAGTATCCGGAGAGCTGAGGAAACTTGGTCCGGAAGTGAATATGGGATGGAAGCAACCCTTGGCCGACAAAAAGTAGTCTTCACGGTATTAACATCGGGATAGGTCCTGGTAAATTCGCAGGATAGGCTTCCCTTCTTTTGACGAGGCCTCTCTTATCGGGGTCCGAGAGCAGCCCTTTCTTTATTGCCTCCTTTGCATAAAAGTACAGATACGATGATCAGTGCGCTTCCAATGCCCAAACGAACCATCATTGAAGTGGAAATATCTTCGATCTCTCTAAAAACAAAAAGGGAAACTAAAACTGCGAGAGGAACCACCGCGTTATTGAACGCGGCAAGGGTTCCCGGGTTACTAAGAGACGCACCCTTGTTCCACAGAAAGAAGCCGATCCCGGAAGCAACGATACCCAAGTAGAGGATTGAAAGCCATTGGGATGGTTCAGTCGGCAGGTCGGTCCAATCACTGAAGAACAGACTAAACTGCAGAGCAGTTAGAGCCCCTCCCGCTGCCAACAGAGTGAAAACCTCACGATCCCTCACGGTCTCGTTCCCACGCTTCCAATCGCGGTATGCGATCTGTCCATAAGCAAAGGAAAGACCCGCAAGTTGCATGAGTCCAAAACCGATCCAAAAATCCCCGCTCGGAACCGTTTTGGCTTTCAGGCATGCTGCACCCAGAAACGAGATGATGGCCGCCATGAAAAATTTTGGTGAAAATTTTCTTCGCCGAATATCATGGACAAGGACCACGTAAACCGGAGTTGAGATCGAGAAAAGAGCAACCAGATGAGAGGGCAGGTATTGGAAAGCCTTCATGTAAAAGGAATACATGAGACCAAATTGGATGGCTCCATAAGTCATCAGTTTCCCGCAGTCCTTTTTGCCCATTGCCTTGGTGCGAAGGAAGGGGAGAAAGAGCAAAGTCGCACAGCATAGTCTAAAAGTGGCGACGAAGAATGAATCAACCCCGACAAGGGATTTTCCGATCAGACCAAACGAAAAAGCCCAAAGCAGGGATGTCGCCGCAAGGTAGGACATGGCACCTAGTCTGTCTCGACAGAAGAAAAAGCGAAAGGACTTTTACCAGCTGTAAGTCGCACCCATGGAGAACTGATCTCCACGCCCTGGGGTACCAGGAATATCTTGAAAGTCTTCATCCCAAGGTTTGTCAAACGCTACAAAAACTTCCAATTCATCCATTCTGGCAGGATAATAACTAGCGGCCAAATGACTGTACATTGAACTGTTTGAGCCTTTACGGAGGAGATTGGCCCGTTGATCACGCCATTCATTATCTACACGTATCTGCAAGAGGTCGTTCGGGTTGAGGATAAAACCCAAGGTCAAACGATGCTCAGGAAAATTAAGTGCATAAAAACTTCCGTCGACTAAGGAATTGCCGTAATCCTCGTTCTTACGAAGGAAGGAATAGCTGGCAATACCTTCGAGATTCTCCATTTGGCGACTAACAATAAATTCAAGCCCATAAGTTTCGATGTCAACATTCTCTGCTGACCGTGCTCCGGTGCCCGTATAGGTCCAGTCAACCAAATCGTCTGTCCAACGATAGAAAACCGCCCCTTCCAGGCTCCATTTCGTGCGTTGAAGGGCATGACCGAATTCTAAATTCCGGGTCACCTCGCGAGAGAGGTCGTGATTGCTTCGGAATAGACCTTTTGTTTCGTTTCCTCCTTCGGCACTATAGCCTACCACTTGGGTAGTTTCCACATAAGAGAGATAAGTGCTCTCCGAGTTGCCTAAGCCATCCTCGGTAAGCCAAGTCAAGCGAGCGATGGGAGAGACTTTCGACCCATCTCGGTTCGTGTCGTCTAAGGAAGCTCCAACTCTCAACAGGAGGCTCTTTTTGTCACTCAGTTCTCTACGGAATTGTGGAAGAAGGCTCAGCTTAAAGTAGGTGCGATTAGTGAAATTACCCTGCTCGAGAGAACTCGATTCGATTTTATCACGGGCTATTTGCATACCATAATTAATCCCAAAACCATCTTTGATCTCATGGAGACCAGCAAGAGCTAATGAAGTAACATCAGTTTCATGGACGAATCTATTGTCGGGGAGCAAGCGGTTGAACTGATAATGGTCATTATTCCTTCGGAAGTAGGCGGTTGCCTCCCAGTTACTGCCCTCGCCGTAGGACTGTTGGTGATTAGCCAAAAAGAGTTGAGTTCTAACACTCTCGGTCTCGTATGGATCGTAGGCTGTGTAAAGATCGCCGGTGTACATACCGTAAAGGCCGAAAAACTTATCCTGGTAACCTGCAAACAAGTCAGTTTGTGAATTTGGACCGATCAATTGAATACGCCCAGTAGTGCGATCGAAATCATGGTCGCTGTAGGGAATTGTGCCATCACTTTCAGAACGTGAGGTTTCGATTTCCACCCCCCACGTCCAATCTTCTGATTCACCAGAGTGGCCCGTCCATGCGTTGTGAAACCGTTGGAAATTGAGATCGTGATCACCTCCACCAATTGTAACGCTACCACCATGCGTCATCTTACTCCAACTATAGCCGACGGTCCCAACGCTACTATTAAATCCGCTCAATGCGTTATCCGCCCCTGTGTATATGATGGGTTCGCTTAACATTTCCGGTGCAATTGGTATTTCAGTTGAGTAATGTCCCGTCTGAGGGTCGAGGAGCGTCGCAGCCCCGACTTGAATGCCTGTATTCTCGAAAATTCCTCCTCGAATACTAAGGTCTCCTTGAGCTTCGGTCATACTGCGGGACTGCATGTCGACCCTCGGGTCGAAATCCAAATTCGAAATCGGTGACTCGTAAGTAGTTACAGGCCTTTGATTTGCTGTCTTTTGACCTTTTACCGTCAGGGCGGGAAGTTCATCGCGTACCTGTTTTCCAGAATTTTTTGGAAACCCATCTTGAGAGAAACCTAAAGAGTTAACAAGAAGAGCTAGTATCGTTAGAAAGGAGGATTGTTTTGGGGTCATCCAATCACATAAAACATGTCCATGAACGCTAATCAATCGTTAACTGATTTCAGTTAAAAAATTAACAATTTAGCAAACGAGGTATATTTTAAATGCTTGAGATCAGTTCGGGCTAAGGTGATTGTTTTTGTTGTGCTAACCGAGATCAAAAAGTGACAACCCTAACGGAAGAAATCTTTCTCGCCGGCGGTTGTCTTTGGGGAGTCCAGGAGTTCGTTCGCCACCTGCCGGGTGTCATTTCCACAGAAGCCGGAAGGGCCAATGGTGCAAGCGACACCACTCAAGGAGAATACGATGGCTATACTGAATGCGTTCGTACCTTGTTTGATCCTGAAGTGGTTTCGATTGCCCAATTGATGGAATACTTTTTTGAAATTATCGACCCTTACAGTCTCAACAAGCAAGGACCTGACGAGGGAGAAAAATACCGTACCGGGGTCTACAGTCGGGCTCAATCTCACCTGTCTACCGCAAACCGTTTTATTGAACAAAGAAAAGACGCCGACCGCATAGTCGTTGAAGTATTGCCTTTAACAAACTACCTAAGAAGTGACGATGAACATCAGGATCGATTGACTCTTTATCCGGATGAAGACTGCCACATTGCTCCCGAACTTCTTCATAAATACAAAAAAAATCCTAAATAGAGCCTTGGGGAGGAATATTCGGTTGCCTAATTCATTAAGTTCAAAAAGGTGGATGAAATGAATTCCACGGACCAAGAAGTCACATCAATATTCAAGGAAACCCACGCACTCCTGACCGGTCATTTCGTTCTACGTTCCGGTCTGAGAAGTGGTCATTTTTTCCAATGCGCTCAAGTATGTCAGCATTTGGACAAAGTGACGCGGTTGGCCGAATTATTAGTTGCTAAAATCGAACACCTCAAACCCACCACCATCGTTTCACCGGCAATGGGAGGGTTGGTCATAGGCCAAGAAGTTGCCCGTCAAATGAAATGCCGCTATTTGTTTTTGGAAAAAGAAGAAGACCTTCTCGTAATGAGGAGAAACTTCGAACTTAGCCCGGAAGATCGCGTACTCATCGTCGAGGACGTGGTCACTCGAGGAGGTCGTGTCCAAGAAGCTTTGGCCATTGTCAGGAAATATCCTTCGATTCTTTGCGGGGTTGCCTGCCTAGTGGACCGCAGTAAGGGTGACTTGGATTTCCAAACACCCTTTCAGCCTCTGCTCAAGATGAACTTTCCCACTTACTCGCCGGATGATTTACCGGATGAGTTGCAAAACATACCTCCGGTCAAACCTGGCAGTTGAGGCTTGAATTCAATACGGTTCAAGGAACCCGATAGGCCAAATAGGTAAACTTACCGCGGTACCAAATATAAAACCGGTTGATTCCCTGTTTGAGACGGTACTCGGCTTCCGGAACAGTTGAAACTGGGTACCCATTGATTTCAACAAGAACAACGCCCTCTTTGAACGTCTGCGTCTTTCCCGTGGATTTGGTTACCACGATCCCACGGACGGTGGGTGGAACCTCGAATTCGTTGCGTTTGGCTGGACTCAATGGTTCCAGTAAAATACCAGGAATCGGTGATGCCGAAGAATCCTCGCGCAAATCCAAGGTAACGTAAAAATCCAATTCCCTCCCGTTGCGCAAAGCTTTCACGAGCATACGCGTGCCCGGTTGGGTTTGTGAAATCGCCACCCGGAGTTGATTAACGGAGGCAACCGACTTGTCTCCCGCTTTCACGATAACGTCACGGGGTTGGAGACCTGCCTGTTCTGCTGGGCTGTTTGGTTCAACACTATCTATTATAGCTCCCTGAACGGTTGGGCTTTCTTCCAGGCTAACTCCAAGAAAGCCTCTTTTCAAGCCACCCCCTCTGACGAGATCGCTCAAGACCTTTTTAACGATGTTAACGGGAATGGCCAAGCCAATGCCTATGCTTGCTCCCGTCTGCGAAATGATCGCCGTGTTAATTCCGATCAGGCGACCTTTGGCATCCAATAATGCGCCTCCTGAATTACCTCGGTTGATGGCGGCATCCGTTTGAATGAAATTTTCATAGCCTCCTTCCTCCAAAACGCCCAATTCGGATTTCTTGGTCGCTGAAATGATACCCATTGTCACCGTCATTCCGATACCCAATGGATTTCCCACTGCAAAAACGACGTCACCCACTTCCATGAAGTCACTGTTGGCTAAAGTAACGTGAGGAAGAGGATCCGTTGAATCGATCTTCAGAACTGCGACGTCGGTCGATCGATCGAACCCAATGATCTTGGCCTCGTATTCTTTCTTGTTTGATAATTTCACCGTTACCTCCTCGACTGGTTTTCCTGTCCGAGGATCGGTTATCACATGTGCGTTGGTAACGGTATGACCTTGTGGCGTGACAATCACCCCTGACCCGATTCCCGCGGGAACTCTTTCTTCTTCAACCCGCGGTTGGTTGACACGAGGCAATCCATAGTAACGCCGAAGAAAATCTTCGAGGGGATCTGTTCCACCGGGATATAATCGACGGACGACCTGCTTGGTAGTAACAGCCACCACTGCGGGTGTAGATTTCTTCAATATTTTAGAGTAACTGACAATCGGACTCGATTGGCTGCGATCGAGCTTTGTTTCGTCATAGCGCGGACTAAAACCTTTGATAGGTGAAGTCTTTGCCGAAAGCCCATTGCACAAAATCATCAATATCAAGAAGGCCGAACTTTTTCTCAATTGATTCATCACTTGCAAAGGCGTTCCAAGGGATGCCTATTGTCTAGAAACCATCGGATTTTCGTTCATTGTCTTCAAAACCCCTTGACTTGGAATAAGTTGGAAATACTGCTGTTGGTATGCGTGCGGCGGATAGCCTCTCCCAACAATGGGGCTACGCTCAGCCTACGGATGGGAAGACCTTCGACCTCCATATCCACGGTGTTCGTGGTAATAAGCTCGTCTAGAAACCCCTGATTGAGTCTGTCTACTCCAGTATCATTGAGAACACAATGGCTCACCAAAGCACTGACTTTCTGAGCTCCTCTCTCCTTCAAAAGATTGGCCGCCGCCGAGAGAGTACCCGCTGTCTCGGTCATGTCGTCCACGAGCAGAATCTCTCTGCCCTCGACCTCTCCAACCAAGTTCATGGCCTCAACGGTAGAAGCACCGGTCCTTCGCTTTGCCACAAAACCAAGGGGGCAACCCAAAACATCCGAATAAGCACTTGCCATTTTCATTCCACCCACGTCGGGAGAAAAGATCGTCATGTTTTCGGGATCCTTGTTTTTTAAGTCCTCAAAGAATACCGGAGATGCGTACAAGTGGTCGACAGGGATATCGAAAAATCCTTGGATTTGTTGAGCATGCAGATCCATCGTTAGGATCCGGTTAGCACCCGCCGCAACCAAAAGGTTTGCCACAAGTTTGGAGGTAATGGGCACGCGTGGCTGGTCTTTTCGATCCTGCCGGGCATAGCCAAAAAATGGTAGGACTGCGGTCACACGGGCAGCAGAGGCTCTTTTGGCTGCATCAATCATGATGAGCAACTCCATCATGTGCTGATTGGCCGGAGGAGACGTCGACTGTATGAGGAAAACATCGGTTCCCCTAATGTTTTCGTTGAACCTCACGAAACTTTCACTGTCCGGAAACGTCGTAACCAATGCATCCCCTATGGGAACTTCCAAGTATTGACAAATTTCTCTAGCCAGTGGAGTGTTCGAATTACCGCTAAAAATCTTTAGGTCCGTTTCCTCCTGCATAACCAAGGTTTACTTGTTGCCCGACTCTTCCGCAAACCTATTGAACAACTCGGGTAATTTTCTTTGTAGAACCGAAATTCTCTGGGCCAACTGAAAGGGCAGGGCAGGGTTACCCTTGAGAAACGCACCTGGCTCGACATCCTTGGTTATACCAGCCTGACCCGCAATCTTTGCACCTTTTCCAATTTTGAGATGACCGGCAAAACCTGCCTGCCCTCCGACAACGACATGGTCCTCAAACTCAACGCTGCCACTAATACCCACCTGCGCGACAATCAAACAACCCTTGCCGATTTTGACGTTGTGACCGATCTGCACCAAGTTGTCGATTTTGGTGCCCGCTCCAATTCGAGTCTCATCGAAACGGGCCCGATCAATGCACGAATTAGCCCCAATCTCGACGTCTTCCTCGACCACTACGACGCCTAAGTGAGGTACTTTCTCATGACTTTCGCCGACTTGCTCGAATCCGTAGCCTTCCGAGCCGATGACCACACCTGCATTCAAGATTACCCGACTCCCGATCAAGCACCTTGATAGGATCTTGACCCCGGGATGAATTCTGCAGGATTCCCCAATCCTGACATGGTCCCCCAAGTGGCAATGAGAGCCGATTTCCGAATTAGGCCCAATGGTTGCCTGACTTCCCACAAAAGAAAAAGCACCGATAAAAACCCCATCTGCAATTCTTGCGTCCGGGTGAACGTAGGCGGTTTCATGAATCCCGGGGGCGGGGGCAGGATAAATTCTTTTCTCCAGCAAACGACAAATTTCGGCCAACCCTCGTGAGGGTTCCTTCATTCTGATAAAAAGCTGGTTTTCTTTGGGCTCTCCAACATAACCCTCGGGTAGCAAAACCACGGAAGCCAAGGTCAAGGGAACCTGAGATTTGTATTTTGAATTTCCAAGGAATGAAAGGTCTTCCGCCCTTGCCGTATCCAAGGATGAAATACCCTTGATTTCGGTTACCGACGTGCCGCCATTGACCGCTACGCCAGGAAGAAGGGGGAGAATCTCTTCAAGGGTCAGGCTTACGTTCATTGATTCCCCCAAAAAAACCGTCCGAGCAATTCATTTTTTCTTGGTTGCGGAAACGTTCAAGGTCACGATTACATCTTCCGTGACATTGAACTTATCGCCGACGTAAAAGACTCCCAACTGGGTTTCGGATGAGTTCAACACGATATCAACTCCTTTGGCTCCGGCTACTTTTTGGACTGCCGTTCGAATATCCCCCAAATGTTCAACCAACAAGTTTCGCTGTCTCTGGGCAATTGTCGCTTTGGTTCTCTTGTCATAGGCAATCATATCGTCTTGTTTCACCTTGGCTTGCTTGACCTTCTCTTGATACTTGGCTTTCAGGGCGGTGCTTTCAAGATTGGGGTTCCTTAATTTTTCCTCCATTTCCTTGAGCTCATTTACTATTTTTTCAAGCTCCGCTCTGAATATTTGGAGTTCCTCCATGGCGATTTTCTTGGATTTGTCCAAGCGCTCACGGGCATCCTTTACTTTTTGATACCCGTCGAAGACTTTTTGCACGTCAACGACCGCAATCTTTTGGGCGTGAGAAAAGGTATTTAGAAAAAGGAACGAACAAAGAGCAAGGATGTGACTGTATTTAATCATTGTGGATGGTTTTGAGTAATTGAAGACAATTTAAAATCGGGTTCCTCCTGAAAAATGGAACTGTGGGGATCCTCCTGTATCGGAAGGATCACTGACTGGGAATCCCAAATCAAGACGCAAGGGCATACCCATGACCATTATTCGCAAACCAAGCCCCCAATTGTCATGCCATCCTTGGAGTCCGTCACCAGGGAAAAACTTGAAGTCGCCGGTCCGCAAGAATCCTCCGTCGTAGAAAAAAGCAAAGCGCAAGGGATCCGCGACTTTGAAAGTGTACTCCGCACTCAAGTAACTGTAGGAGTTGCCACCTGCCGGCTCGCTTGAAATTTGTGGACCGGCTTCCCGGTAATCCCAACCTCTCAGATTATAAGGGCCACCTAGAAAAAACTTCTCGAAGAAAGGCACATCCGAATCCTTGCCGTCGAAACGACCCAAAGTGCCTGTCCGTCCG
The DNA here is from genome assembly GCA_002722545.1 of Opitutia bacterium. Lineage (GTDB taxonomy): Bacteria > Verrucomicrobiota > Verrucomicrobiia > Opitutales > Seribacteraceae > Seribacter. The sequence goes on from PBMI01000067.1 coordinate 42,403, forward strand.
CTAACCGTAACAACCTGCTCCATGGCATCAAAAGTCTGGAAGAAACGGGCCCCTTGAAGCTCAAACCTACCGTAATCAGCATCACCGCCGAAAGGCCCTCCGGCAAACTCCTTGCGCAAGGTAACGATGCTACCTTCGGATGGAAACAGTATGCTGTCTCGAGTGTCGCGGGTCAGGCTAAATCCAACCTTTGAGATGGACAGGTCTTCCTCTTTTATAAACGAGGGGCGAGACGGGCTAGTACTCAAATCATCAATCACAACATCCTCCAACCGATAGAACAAACGGCCTTCGACCAACTCAAACAAGCGCTTTCTAAAATATAGTTCGAATCCAGCCCGCAATTCGTCGTAATAAGAACTGTAATAATCCGACTTTTGGCGGAACAATTCAAAACCAGCGGCAACTCTCCGGTTGAGAAACCACGGTTCTTCCAAAGCCAAAACGGCTTCATTGCTTCGTGCCCCGAGCTTGAGGCGCAACCTGAATTTCTGTCCATCTCCCTGCAATCTATGTGGGGAACGCCAACGCATGATATCAAAATTTCCCTGCCGGAACTCGGCAAACATCATGGCCTTTTCAAGTGTGCTGAATCCAACTCCAAAAGAGACATGCCCCGTTCGGCCCTCTTCGACGTTTACGACCAGGTTTCGTCTACTATTCGCAAGTTCTGGATCTTGAGAGGTGATGGGCTCGTCATCGAGGGTGACTTTTTCAAAGAAACGGGTATTGCGGAGCCTAGCTTCACTGGTTTCCATTCTGATCAAGTCAAAAGTTTCCCCGGGAGACAAAGCCAACTCACGAACGATGGCTATGGTTTTGGTTTTTTCATTCCCGCGAACCTGAATCGAATTTACCGAGAATTTGTTGTTTTCGGTAATTTCAAACCGTAAATCAATTTGCCCGTTATCCAAGTTTGGTTTCCGAATGGATCGAACCCGAGCATCCAAATAACCTTTTTCTCCGTACTTCTTTCGCAAACGTTCTCGCTCCGCACTCAAAAGTGTCGGGGAATAGGGTTCGCCACGCTCGATTTTGCCATCCGCCAGCAATTCCTCGGTCGTAAGGACCGCATTACCGATCAAGACCTGTTCTCCGAAATAGGATCGCTCACCTTCCACGACATTGATGGTAAGGTAAAGACCGCTTTTTCCCTCGGGAGAAACAATGAGACCATTTTGTTCGATTTTCACATCGAGAAATCCTTCATCGCGATAGGCTGACCGCAGTTGATTCAAGTCTTCCTCCAAAACCGTCGGACGGTAACGAGAACGCTTCGACCAAAAACGCCAAAAACGCCATGGGGCCGTTTCCATTTCTTTGAGAAGTTTCTTGCTCGAAAGGTTTGCGTTACCTTCAAAAGAGATCTTTCGGATCTTTCTTTTTTCATTTTCGACGACTCGAAAGAGAATCGAAACGTTTTTGTTATCAGGCATTTGCTTGACTTCGCTCTCGACCCTCGAGTTCCAAAACCCTTTTTCCAGGTATAATTCTTCAAGTGCTATTTGGTCCGCTTTGATCTCGGACTCGTCAAACAATTCACCCAGACTGATCGCAATTTCCTTTTCCAGTTTTCTGTCGGATAGGTCGTCATTCCCGGAAAACTTGATTTCACCAATCCTTGGTTTGGTCCGAACTTTGAAAACCAAAGCTACTTCTTCTTCCGTAGAATTCTCGGAGTCGACATATACCTTGACGTCGTCAATGGCACCGGTTGCCATCAGGTTGGCTATCGATTTATCTATCGCCGACCCAACGAAAGGAATACCCGTTTCAATTTGTAGGTTCTGAAGGATGAAGGACTTGCCTAAAGTTTTCGGACCCTCCAACTCTATGCTAATGCTGGAAATAGTCTTTCCATTGGATAGCGAAGCTTGAGACCAAAGAAGGGCAATTCCCGGGAGAAGGAACAATAATAGGGATAAAGAACGTAGTAATCTCATGCGATCAGTTCAGCCTTGGGTCACCTTCCATGCTGTCGAATCTCGTATACTTTCTTCGGAACGCAAGATTTACTCTTCCTGTCGGTCCATTCCTTTGTTTTGCCAAAAAAAGCTGAATGGGTTCAAAATCTTCTACGGGTGACTCGCCCTCCTGCTGCCCTTGGTCCATTTCCCGAATATCTTCTCCTTTGCGGTGTTTACCCAAGAGCATGACCACATCTGCATCTTGCTCAATAGACCCTGATTCCCGCAGGTCGGAGAGACGGGGGTCCCTCTTTTCCTTTTCCGAATCTCTATTAAGTTGGCTCAGGACGATAACAGGCACATCCAGTTCCTTGGCCATTGCCTTCAAGCCTCGAGAGATGTCGGAGATTTGATTTTCCCTCGAAGCCGAGCGGGCATCCCCTGAGATCAATTGAAGATAATCAACCACCACTAAACTTAATTTGTTTCTCGTTTTGACCCTTCTGGCCTTTGCTCGAATTTGGTTTATTGTTAACCCACTCGTATCATCAACCCAAATCGGAGCCTCCTGAAAGCCCTTGCTGATTTCGTTGAGTTTTTCTGCATTGCTTTTGGCAATAAAACCTCGGCGCAAGTCATTCATATTTACTCTTGCCCGACCACAAATCAGCCTCATGGCGAGAGAAGTTGCACTCATTTCCAAACTAAACACCAATGTGCTTTTGGGCTTTTCTGCATATTTCGGGGAAAAAGCTATGTTTTCGACCATATTCATAGCCAAACTAGTCTTGCCTACGGAAGGCCTAGCCGCAATAACGATCATTTCGGCAGGCTTGAAGCCATTGGTCAAATTGTCCAAATCCTTGTATCCCGTCAGCAATCCATCGGAATCCTCCTTCGACAACATTCTCTTGATCTGAGCCATTGCCTCCCGAATAGGTTCCTTGAAAGGAATCGAGGAACGGATACTCTGCTCATCGCTAAGTGAGCATACCCTTTGCTCCATGTTCGACAAAAAGTCATCAACGTCACCCTGCAAGTCGTTCGCACCGTCGATAATATCGAAAGCCACGTAAATGCATCTTCGCAAAAGAGCTTTCTGCTTAACGATTTCAAGCCAATGAGAGGCATGTGCGGTCGTCTGTATCCGTGAAGTCAGATCAATCAAACCTTGCTGACCTCCCACCTGCTCTAGTTGCCCTCTCGTGGCAAGCTTTTCCGCCAAGAGGATTTCATCGGGATGCTTGTTTTCCCGATGCAGATCGAGCAACGAATCGAATATCAATTGGTGACTGAAATGATAAAAATAATCCGGGCCTATGGATTGCTCCATGCAGCGACCAAGCACTTCCCCTGAGGTATCCATGATACAGGCAGCCAACAAACCTTGTTCGGCATCTTGATTACTGGGTAAGGCATTGCCTTCAATTGTCTTGCTATCCGAACCTTGCTTGGCCGAAAATTTAGCTCCTTCTTTTTTGGAAAACTGCTTTTCTTTATTTGAAGAAACTACTGCTGGCATTCTTTAACCTCAATTGAGAGAAGAGTTATTGCTCGGTCGGTTCTATGGGATTTTCGGAAACGACTTCGACTTCGACTTCGGCCTGCACGTCTTTGTGAAGTTGTAAAGTGACGATTTGTTTGCCCAATTCCTTAATCGGGGTGAAGGAAACAAAGTGTTTCTTGTCCAAAGTAAATCCACTCTCGCTTAATTTTTCGAGAATATGGTTTATCGTTACCGAACCAAAAAGTTTTCCACCGGTGCCTGTCTTTACGGCTACGGCAATGTTAAGGTTCTTGAGTTTGTTGGCAAATTCCTGAGCTTTCTGTAATTCATCGGACTCACGTAAAGCCCGAGCTTGCAGAAGCGAATCAAGCCTTTTCTTGTTAGCCAAATTCAAAGGGAGTGCCTTTTTCTGCGGGATAAGATAATTTCTCGCGTATCCGGGACGAACTTTGACAACATCGCCCTCCGATCCGAGTTGGGGCATGTGTTGTACAAGTAAAACTTCTGTAGTAGCCATAGTGATTTGTGAGTATGCTGGAGGGGTTAAAATGGTACGTCTTCGTCCAAGTCGGGATCAGTGGCAGGCGCGGAAGGTGAGGGCTCTGGTTCGGAAGGTGAAGGTGTTGAGACTGTGGCTGAAGGCGAAGATTCACGAGCCATTGGTGGTCGATCGGATCCTGTGGATTCTTGTTTGGCATCGACGAATTCGAAGTTGTCCAATACCACCTTCAAGGCACTTCTCTTATCGCCTTCTTTTGATTCCCATTGATCCAATTTGAGGCGTCCTTCCACGAAAATTGACCTGCCTTTGGTAAAAAACCTTCCGACCGCTTCCGCTCGAGGTCCGAAGCATTCCACATCGACAAAAGTTACTTCTTCCTTCCGGTTGCCTTCCGAATCTTTATAGGAACGATTAAGGGCGATGCCAAAATTACATACGGCTCTGCCGTTTGTCATGACACGGACATCAGGGTCGCGTGTCAGGTTACCGATTAGGAGAACTTTATTCAGGGAAGCCATTGAAGAACTAGGATTTCAAAAAATAGGGATGCAAGCACTACTTCTTGCGCTCGATCAGCACGCGATCAACCTTTTTCTCAAAACTAAGTTTGTCTTTAAGTCTGACGGGCATTTCCGGATCACCGGATATTTCAAACTGCAAGAAGGTACCCGACTTCATTTCTTTGCTTTGAGGATAGGCAAAATCATGGGCCCCTTGGTTCTCGACTTTGTTTACTTCACCCTCCACCTCGCGAATCATTTCGCTTAGCTTGGGGATCATTTCGTCCGAAGTGCCATCTGCCCCACGGGCATCGTACACAATGGTAGCTAGGTAATTTCTTTTGTTCATGTGGGTTTGGGGGATCGGTTTGTTTGATTGATTAGATTCATGGCAATGTCCACTCCATCATCGACAAGATTAAAGAGGGATTGGCAAAGATAATCCTTACGTGTTTGAAGGAAAGTCCATTCTTGTGGACTGAACTTGGAAAGAACAAACTCAGCAAGATTGACTTCGGGATTGGACTTCATGCCTATGCCGACACGAAATCGAGTGAACTCCGAACCAATTTTGGAAATCACGCTCTTGATGCCGTTGTGTCCACCGGCGCCCTTGTTTTGGGAAACCTTGAGTTCACCCAAGGGAAAGGCAATTTCGTCGTGAACCACCACCGTGTTCTCAGCGGAACACTCGAAATATGAAAGAAGAGGGGATAAGAATTCTCCACTTGCATTCATGTAATTCATTGGCTTGACAAGTATCACCTTGCATTCCTTTCTTCGCATTTGCGCAACTTCGGCGTGATATCGGGTGTTTTCTTTGAAGATCGCTTTTTCTCGATGAGCCAATTCGTCAACAAGCCAAAAACCGAGGTTGTGGCGGGTCCGTTGGTACTTCGAACCTGGGTTGCCCAAACCGATGATAGCCAGTCTCTCCACGATCAGTAAAAAACATATTATTCCTCGGCGTCGGACTTATCGCCATCTTCACCATCGCCATCTGCTGAAGTTTCGCCTCCGGATTCCTCGCTCTCACCAACGACTTCTTCCCCATCGCCAGCAGAAGAGCGGCCTTCGGCACTGCCGACGCATGAAACGAGAAGTGTTTTCGGGTCAGCGACATAAGCGACACCGTCCAATTCCGGCAGGTCGGATATTTGAAGATTGCCTCCAAGACCAAGTTGCGAAATCTCCAAGTCGACTTGAGAAGGAAGGTTACTAGGACGACATTTGACTTCAACTTCATTCGCCAAAACCTCAAGGATCCCTCCCTGCGTTTTAACTCCCTCGGCTTCTCCGGAGAGTACGAGAGGTATCTTGGTTTGCAAATCTTCGCCTCGGGCTACCTGAATAAAATCAATATGAAGAATCGAATTCTTAATGGGATCAGTCTGCAATTCCTTGATTAAGACCAGCTCGTCCTCCCCCTTTTCGCCCAAAAGACGAAGCAAGGAGGTCGTTCCCGAAGCTTTTCGCAAAAGAATCCGCATTTCTCGATCATCGAGTGAATAGGATTGATTGGAATCCTTGCCATACATGATGGCAGGAATCCTCCCTGCGAAACGGAGTTTTCTACAGGCCTGACGACCAGTCTCCTCGCGGGGAGTCACTTGAATGGTTAGATCACTTAGTTCTGACATGATTGATAGGGGGGTAGAAAAAAGAAGGAAAGCGACCATAAATACCATTTGGCCCCACTCGTGGCAAGAACTTTACCGAATTACCTCCGACTGCTGAAAGAACGGGCGACAAGATTTAGAAAAAGGAGGGTTAGCTGAAAACCAATGGTTATTTTATCTTTTCACAAACTTCAACAAATGAGGAAATGCCAGGGAAGCCATACCTCCATGATCGAAACCCGACAACTCGAGTATTTCAGCATTCGGGTGACCTGCCACCTTGAGCATTCTCCAAAAGTACGGATTTTCCTCATACCTTTCCAGCATTTCCAATTCCCGGTCTTCGGTAATGATCAAAATCGATGGCACTTCTTTTCGCTGGTGGGAAATCGGGGCAAACCGATCCACCACTACCTTCTTTTTGGAAATTCCTCTTTCTTCCCGAGGAGTGAAATGCGTTATGGTATGCCCACTAAAAGGAATCAGTGCGGTAAGGATCGCTGCGGACATTTTGATCCAAATAAGAAACGTTCTTTTTCAATTCATAGACAATTTCGCCGCCTGCCTCCGTCTCCCCGAACAGAAGAATTGCGAACGGCAAAAGGAATAGGTCAACTTTTTCATCTTACTGGGACTTACAAATAGATATTCCTATTGAGCCAAGGTCTTGACTGTGGGGATGTGAGACAAGCCCTCTCCCAGCTCTTCCACGGAATCAAAGAGACGCGGGTAATACTGTCCGCTCATCTTTTGACCTTTGGGCACTTTCGGATAATTGTCCGCGCCCGGGGCATTGGAACCGTCGTCATCCCGGCTGCTTTTCACTCCATCGGCAAAAACGTTGATCAAGGTGGCTCGGCGTCTTCTTTCGGAACGATTCTCATAGGAACCATGCATCAGCAAAGGATGGTGAAAACTAGCCTCCCCCTTATTCATTTCCACTGGAATCTTGTTGTTAAAATCGGTGACTTGACCGGGCTCAAGTGAGTCGCTAATTGCATCCATATCGCCAGCAATGGGCTTTTTTTCAAGCAAGCCCCAATGTTGGCTCTTCGGAACATAGTACATGCAACCATTTTCCGTGCTAACGTCATCCAATCCAATCCAACAAGTCAAGTGGGACATAGGGGTTGTCCAAGTCCAGTAGGAATAATCCTGATGCCATGCCACCACCCCGCCATGCTTGGCCGGCTTGCTAAAGAGCTGATCATGAAAAAGCCTGCAGTCAGTTCCTAGCAATTGATAGGCTGCCATCAGAAAAGCGGGGTTCCAAAGGACATCATGAAAAGCCGGGCGAACTCTCCATGCTCCCAAGGCGTGAAAAAGCACCTTGTCCGGGTTTTCCGATTCGTTCGAATGGTATTCGTAAAAGAATTCGCGGCCTGCGTGATTGGGATCCACCATTTCCTCAAGCTGTTCTGCGAGAGTCGAGACCTGTTCGTCGTTAAGTAGGGGAACACCATGGAGGTAGCCCTTTTCGTGGAAGTGACGGACTTGCTCCTCACTCAAGGCATGATCCATCCACTCCTCGAGGGAAGCAGGTTGGGCAAACAACTCGGTTAGCCGTCCGTGATTCTTTCCTAAGTCCTGTGGCATGGAACGAGATTAGAGACACGACATGAAAGAAGCAAGGAATTGAGAAAGACACCCTTCCGCGACAAGACTTACGCGTGCGTGCATCTTCTTGTGCGACGAGAGGTTGATGAATCGCATCCCATTCCTATCTTTCTCCGTATTGGCCTCCCCTCAGACCTTTGAACCAGTCTTCCTCATATGCTTTGCAACCTTCTTAATGGCGTGCGGACCCATGAGTGATGAGAGTGCCTCAGATGGTGCTTATCGACGCCCGGAGAAAGCGGTGGCAAGCCTCCAATCGAGTGAAAGCGGGGAATTCTTCGTTTCCGAAAGGGAGGAAGCATTTTCCGGTTCCGTCGCTGAGGTCACCCAGTTTGTGGAACGGAAGATCATCTATTCTTTCCATGTCCATCCAGTCTTGAAAAAGACTTACTTTGAGCAGTTCGACCAGGAGATAAGAAGCCTTTTGCAAAAGTACGAGGGATAGCACTCCCTCTTCACTTTCGAGGGGAACCAGGGATACGGCAGATCGGGCAAATGGGTTTTGCCCGTCCCTTTGGGGCACTATCAGGTCGTCGTTGCCGCCATTAAGGACTTGGGCGTACCCGAACTGATCCATGAAAACTCGCATGACATCACGTACGATTTCGTAGATCTGGACACCGGACTATCCAACCAAAAGCGGTTGGAGGAAAGAATCCTTCAGGTGCTGGATCAGGTAAGCGGCAAGATCGGTTAAGTTCTCTAAGATGAACGCGAACTGTTCAGAGTAAAGGAAACAATCGAGCGACTGGAAGGAAGAATGCGGCCAACTCAAGGGCTGGGTTTCCATGACGACAGTCAGACTCTTCGTTCGGGAGGGTGAGGACTATGAACCCCCCCAGGCCCTTTCCTTCGAGGAGGAGATGAAGGTATACTTGTCAGGCTCGATTGCCGCGATGAAGAGATTTTCAAGGAATTGACTCTTTTCGTCATCGCCCTTTCTCCTTGGCTTCTGACTATATTCGGTTTCTTGCTTTTGATCCGCCACATCTTCCGCAGGCTCTCTCCAAACGTGGAAAAGATTCCCCCAAGAAGACCACCTGACTGGACGAAAACTGGCTCGGACGATTAACGTACACTGCCAAGACAAGGCAAAGTTCCTGCCTGAAAATTATATCCCTGAAGTTTTTGGTTGGCTCTTGCACCCAGATCAAGAACGATCTTTACGATCATGCTTAAACAGTCCCTGTTCCTTTCCTTCATCTTGGCTCTTTTTGGTTTGGGCTCTCATGGCGAGAGTCCTGAAAGCCTCAGTTTCGCCAAGATTCTTGGCGATAACGTCGTCCTGCAGCAGGGCAAGCCCCTAACCCTGTGGGGATGGGCCAAGCCGGAGGCCGCGGTCAAGGTGACGCTAACACAGGACGCAACTTCAGGAAAAAAAGCTGAGGCCGAGCTTTTCCGTCAAGATGTTGCTGGTCAGATCGAAAGCAACGACTATTCGGTCAGCGTGCGTTACGTCGAAAAGAACCCTCCCCGACTGGAAGAGAAAACCCTGTTCGCCAAGGCCGACAAGCAAGGTCGGTGGTCGGCATCGTTTCCTGCCGCCAAGGCTAGTTTTCAGCCGACTTGGCTGGTTGCCCGTAGTGGCGGCGAGACCGTCGTGGTCCGTAACGCGCTGATCGGCGAAGTCTGGATTTGCGCCGGACAGAGCAACATGGGCTGGAGCAACTTCAACCGCAAGGCACGGGAAGGGGCCTCGGCCGACTTCCCCGGTCTGCGCTACGTGGCGTGGGAGGACTCCTGGTACAAGCCTTTGGAAGAGGTCCGCAAGAAGGTTGGCTGGAAGGAATGCACCCCTGAAAACACTCAACGCTTCTCCGCCGTGCCTTATCTCTTTGGCACTTTTCTTCATCGCTACCTAAAGGTGCCCGTGGGCATCATCAACGTAGCTCGTGGCGGTACGCTCGGTCAAACTTGGTGCCTGCGTAGCGAACTGGAGTCCATCGACGATAAGATCATCAAGACCGTGCTGGCCGACTACGATGCCGAGACTGCGGTCTGGGAAGATCAAAAGCAAGTGGCCGCACTGATGAAGCAATGGGAAGCGGATTGCGATAAGGCCAAGGTCGAACACAAGGAAAAGGTGGCCAAGGCGGAGGGAGAGGGAAAGAAGCCCCCCCGTCTTCGCATGCCCAAGAAGCCGGGCGACGCCCGTAGCGCCTGGAGCCCGCCGGCCGGACTCTTCAACGCCACCGTGATGCCCATTCGCGATCTCGCCTTACGCGGGGTGCTCTACTACCAAGGCGAGAACAACAACTTCTTGCGTTGGACCCGCTACGAGCGCACTTTCCCCAAGGTGCCGGTCTCCTTTCGCAAAGCCTTTCGGGACGACGCCTTGCCTTTCGGATGCATCAGTCAACCGGGGTGGGGCACCTTCGGGATCGAGCCCGAGGTGGCCACCGTAGCCGAAGGATATGCCATAATTCGAGATGTTCAACGCCGGGCACTGAAGGACGATCCCTTTTCCGACATGATAGCCACCTATCCCACCGGTAATTCATACATCCATCCCGCTGAAAAGTTGCCCGTGGCCGAGTATGCTTCCCTCTGGGCCTTGGCCAAGGTATACAAAAAACCGATCGTGCACCGTGGCAACGAATACGTAGATATGAAGATCAAAGAGAACAAGCTATACCTTTTCTTCGATCAGGACCCGGTCGTCCACGAGCGCTGGAAACACATCGAAAACAACGCCTACTGGCAGGTGCTACCTTGTCCGCGCGAGGGCAAGGCAGAGTTTCAAGGCTTCATCATCGCGGGCAAGGACCGTCGTTGGTATCCCGCCAAGGCTAGACACACCAAGCTCGATAACGAATGGTGTATCGAGCTTACCAGTGACCTTGTCAAAGAACCCGTGGAGGCACGCTATGGTTGGGCTAACTGGCCGACCGGCAATCTCGTTGGACGCGAACGCCTCCCGATGGCGACCTTCCGTACGGATGACTGGCCCATTCCCGAGGGCGTCAATTACACCCAACAAGCCAAGGAGGCGAGCTCCGCAAATATCAAGGAACTAGAGGAAAACGGGAAGCGTCAGGCCCTCGATCGCAAAATACGCCAATTGCAGATCGACTTGCCTCGTTTAGAGTCCGAGCTGTTCAGGGGCGACGCTACGGCTCAAATCGAAAGCAAACTTAAACGAATCGACTCCATCCTCGAAGAGTTCGAGTCCGATTCCTGGCTTTCCCGCCAGCTCAGTGACCATGATCCCGAAATGCCCACGAAACTGGCTGCAATTAAAGAAAGCCTCAAGGGAATGCGGAAGAAATGATCCCTTTGAGGGTCGCAATGTCTTGCAGCAATCCGCTACTTGGACTCGACAACCTCGATCGGGGCGAAGGCGGAGCTGGTGCCTTTTACATAGGGCCCGAAGTAGCGGATCTGCTTGATGTCATCGGGTAGGGGAAAGGTAAGGGTCCGGTTGTTGATGGTGGCTGTGACGGAACGCTTTGCGAGATCGACCGACAAGGTGAGTTCAAAAGTGGAATCCTTTTTGGCCAGCATGGAGCTCTTGGCTCCCCCTCTGACGTTTTCCCAAGAACCGGGAATGAGAACATGGGCGTTCATCCCGATGGCCGTACCCACCTTCAGCAGGTCGTCATTTTTGGTCGAGTCTCCGAAAGCGATGGCGGCGTTCTGGGTGCTTCCGGAAGCAAGCGACTTGTAGGACGTCTTGAGAACCAACTTGCGGGTGGCGGGCTCGGGTAGTTCGCGGAGAGCGATGGCTTCACCGGAGCTCGTGAGGGCGTGGGAGAGGGCGGAATCCTTGTGCTTGGAAGCGGTACCACCCTTGACCAAGGCATAGGCTCCACCGGTTTCATCCTTTCCCTCGAGCAAAAGCCCGGACTTCTTCGGTTTCCTCGGTTTGCCGCGTGGCGCTTCGTTCGTCCACCATTCGCTGGGGCCTTCCTTCTCCACTTGGGCGTGCACTGCGAGCAGTTTTTCCTTTAGTTCGGCGAGCTTCTTCGGGTTGGAGGAAGCGAGGTCGTTCTTTTCCTGCCAGTCTTTCTCGATGTGGTAGAGCTGGAACTTGTCGAGAGCGGCGCTACCGAGAATCTTCCATTCGTCCTCACGCAAGGCGACGTGAATGCTTGAGCGAGCCAAGTGGTTGCGCCAGTACAGCGGCACAGGCCTTTTGACTGGCTTTTCCGCGAAGACGGGTCGAATGTCTACCCCGTCTATGGTGCGGTCTTGGGGCAGGGGAATCCCCGCTATGGCCAGCATGGTGGAGAAGACGTCTGATCCGATGATAGGGATACGATTGGTGGTGCCTGCGGGCACCTGGCCTGGCCAGCGTATGATGCCGGGCACGCGGATGCCACCCTCATGAGAGGAACGCTTCCGTTCGCGGAGTCCTCCGGTTGAACCACGGGTGCGTCCCTTCACTCCGTTCCCCTCGGGACCATTGTCGGAAGTGAATATGACGAAGGTGTTCTTGGTTTCGCCTAGTTCGTCCAAGGCCTTCATCAGGCTGCCAAAGGCGTGATCGATTTGCGAGACGTTTCCGTGATGCTGGCGAATGCCTTCGTCGTCGAACTCCTTGTACAGTTCCATGAACTTGGGGTCTGACTCGATCGGAAGGTGCGGTTCGTGGGTCCAGACGTTGAGAAAGAACGGTTTCTTGGGGTCGCGTTTCTCCTTCAGCCAGCGGATGCCTTCTTCCACCACCAAAGGCGCGGAGTAGCCCTCTAGCTCGCCCACTTCCTTACCGTTGCGTACGAAGTTGCGCGGGTTACGATGGTTAGGTGCGGCGTTGTTCTGGGTGGCCATCCAGTGGTCGAAGCCTTGGGCGTCGGGTTGCGGTTGGTCCTTGCTGTTGAACTTGCCGTTCAAGTGCCATTTTCCGACATGGCAGGTCTGGTAACCCTTTTCCTTCAGGAGCTCAGCCGAAGTGATCTCACTGGTTCGGAGGTGGACTTGGTGTCCTCCCGGTATCCAGCGCCAAACGCCGTTGCGATAAGGTGTCCTGCCGGTGAGGATGGAAGAACGGGAGGGCGAGCATACCCCACAGGCGGAGTAGCTCTGGGTGAAAAGCATTCCCTGCTGGGCGAACTTGTCGAGATTGGGTGTCTGAATCACCGGATGTCCGTAGCAGGCGAGGTCTCCCCAGCCAAGGTCATCGGTTAGGAATACGACGAAGTTGGTCGGTTTTTCCTTTGCTTTCCCCAGGCAGGCGAAGGCGAGGCCGACTAGAAGGGGCAGCAGTTTCCTCCCCATCTTATTTGAGAGCTTTCAATTTCTTGCTCACCATGGCGGCCTGTTTGCCCTCGAGAACTTGCCAGCAAGCAAGCCCATTGCCCACCAGATCGTATTGGTCGAATTCCCAAACGATTTTCTTATCCCGGGTGATCTCAAAGATCTGCGGGTTGTCGGGTCCGGCATGGCAGTTGCCCACGATAAAGTTACCGTTTTCGCGCTCCTGCAGGCAAGTCATCCACTTGAGGTTGACCTCCGTTCCCGGAACCTTGCCCTTGATCTCCCAGACCACTTTTTTATCAGGGCTCACCTCAACTACGCTGTTGCCGCTGCCCGAAGCGATCAAGGTGTTTCCGTTCTTCAGGCGCATGGCTCCATAGACACGGGTTTTGATGAGATAATCCCAGACCACTTTTCCATTCTTCACATCATACTCCGTCACCACTCCCGGTTGCTCCGAGCATACCAGATAGGTTCCCTTGGGCGTGGATCGGGCCCATCGCGAACTTGTGGTGCCCCCAGGCTTGAGGGGAAAAGAGTGTACCAGCTTACCCGATTGATCGACTTCAATCACACGTCCGACCTTACTTTCCACAATGCGGGTGTTTCCATTAGGGAGACGGGCGAAAGCATGAACATCTACCTTTTTGCCCTTGTTGCCATTGCTATTCGCACAGTCATATTCCCAAACCACTTTTTTGGCCAAGGTGATTTCCTTAAGCGTGGTCCATGTGTCGTGAAAAAGAATGTTTCCATTGGGAAGCATGTGAACGTCATGATGACCTGTGTGACCACGCTGTGGACCAACGGTCTTGTGGGACCAAAGGATTTTGCCCTTGGCGTCCGTAATGGCGAGAATGTTTTTCCCATAGGATGCGGAAACCAAAACCAAACGCTCAGCCTGAAGAAAGGGAACGCTAACGAGGCATAAGAACAGAATGAAGCAAAGTTTTTTCATTGTTTGAATAGGGATAGTAAAAGGGGGGGTTATTTAGTACAACTTACATAGCTCCCCAATGCCAAAAATTTGTCAACTGTGTACTTTGAAGGAAAGGACGAAGTAGAAGGCAAGGTCAACTCAAGGGCAGTCCCACCCGGATAAAGGCTTCCGAATCGGTCAAGTCAACTCGCTCAAGTGAAGAGGCATCGAATAGCTTGGTTGGTCCGAAAGGTGCCTGATTCAAGGATTTCAAGTCCAGCTTTCCATTCTGAATACGCAGAGCAGGGTAGCCCTCTGAATGTAGTCCATAGAGATCAGGATGGTTTTCCAACATAGCTCGACGGACTGGTTCGGGCCAAGCCGACAAGCCTTTGAAGTAATGATGTCCGTTTCGTTCGACGTGCTCGATACCCAAAGTTCCCATCATGGCCAAATCTTGAAAAAGAGCAATGGGGCCAACATTTGCGAGGTCCTCTCCAGAAAAATGGAGGGGGCGATCCCGCTTTTTACCCTCTTCGGCAAGGGTCGCTGCATTGGCTAACCCCTTGACGATACCCTTGCAGTTTTTGTGACTAGCCCCGTCGTACCCCAAGGAAAGGGCTCGGGGAAGGGAGTCAATCGCCCCGTCTGCTTCGTCGATAATGAAAGGGGGACGGCCGGTCCAATTGGTGAACTCGGTGGCGACTAAGCTAGAAAAGGTCTCGTCCCGATGAGCCGGTTGCTCCACTAGAATAAGTCCTCTATCGAGTAGGCCTCGAACCTTTGGGTTTTCATGCCATGCTTCCCAGTGTTCCCTGAAAGCCCCAATACCCCCGTATTGTTCGTTTCCATCAAGTGTGAAGAGAGCAGTAGGTCCCAAAAGATCAGCCAGGGCCTCGAGCCGGGGAAGGTCTATGTCCAGGTTCCCGCACACCTTGATTTTGAAATGAGTCAGCCCGTAAGTCCGGATACATGACTCCAGGTCCAAAGGAAGATTGTCTTCGGCCTTGTTCTCTTCGGTCACGTCGTTTGCCGTCAAGGGATCGCCCAAACCAACGGTATGGCGTGGGCAAACTGAAGATAGCGGACGAGCGGGCAGGAAAAAGGAGGGTTGGGTTCCGGATAATTCGGGTCGAATTCCTCCAAGCTGGAGACCGATTAGGTTTTCCCGGACAACTGTATGAATAGTTGAACCGAGGTGACGACAAAGTGCATCGAGCAAAGCCCTCTCGGTAAGGCTAACCCCTAAGTTGGCGAGCAGGGGAGGGTAAGCAGACTGAGATGCCCAGGACGATTGCTCTTCATGGACGGTGACCCAAAGTTCGAAAAACGAGGAAGGCTTAGCCGAAAGGGCGAGGCTTGTTGCATGCCCAATTACCTCAAGCATGGCAGGCAAATCCTCCTCGAAGGTAGTGTCAGGATTCTTAGTGAACCATTTCGGGGGCAGCCCCTCGGATGCGATTCCTTCCGCACGGGCACCGTCGATCTCGGCTTCCACTTTTAGGACAATGTGGGGCAGGGCGGTCAGGCTGGCGATTCCGTACTTGAAAGGGAAACGCGTCCGCATCGGGAGTACGCGGAACTCAACCTCCTTGAGATCAAGTCTGGGGAGGGAAGCAGTCACGGTAGAAACAAATTCTATAGAATTAAATTTATTTAAATTTACAGCTTCGGTGCCTTCCAGGCTGGAATTCCCCCTTCTTTCAGTTGCTTGGCATGAAGAACGTGATAGGGGCGGGTAGGGGACATCGAAGCCTTTTCATTGACCATCAAGGGGCGGGTTTCCTTCCAAAACTTATCATAAGCAGCCCGCATGGACTTGACCGCCTCGGGGTGCTCGGACGCAATGTCAGTCTTTTGGAAAGGATCCTTCTTCATGTCGTAAAGACTGTTCTCCACAAGGCGAAAACGCTCGTTGCGGACCGCGAAACGCTTCCACATATGATCCGTTGGCTCGGATCCCGTCTTCCAGCGAGCCACATGAGTAAAAAGATGACGATCCTTCCACTTGGCCTTGGAATTCTTGAGAAGAGGAACGAGGCTTCGACCTTCGACTTGACCCTTGGGTAATTGCTCTATTCCCGCAATATCCGCAAGTGTTGGCAAAAGGTCAATGTGGGCGCAAATCCTTTCCACGGCCTTGTCCGCTACGAATTTACCCGGCCAGCGAACGAAGAACGGCACGCGGACTCCACCTTCGTCGGGCGAGCCCTTGGCACCCTTCATCCCGGCGTTGAAACCCAACATGGGCTTGCCGTCCTTGGAAGCTCCAAGCTTGGCTCCTTCCTTTACCATTCCGCCAACTGAACCATTGTCGGACATAAAGATAAGAATGGTGTCTTTGCTCAAGTCCCATTCATCGAGCTTGTTCATGAGCCTTCCCATGTTTTCGTCGATGTTCTCGATCATTCCATAAAAGCCGGCATCCCTTTCGGAGAAACCAAGGTCTTTGAACCGCTTGGCATTTTCAGGCGGAGCGATGAAAGGACCATGCGGTGCGTTGGTGGTGATATAGGCAAAGAAGGGCTTTCCTTCATCCTTCACTTTTTTGATCCATCCCATTCCGGCTGTGAAAAACAAATCCGTGCAATAGCCTTCGGTTTTTACGAATGCACCGTTGTGCCGAATGGTCGGATTGAAATACTTGTTTCCCGGCGCATCGGCGCACGAACATTTGTAAGCTTGGCCAATTCCTCCCGCCCCATGAATGAAGGCCTCGTCAAAACCGCGTTTGTGAGGCTGGTAGGGTTCCTCGTCTCCCAAGTGCCATTTCCCGAAAATTCCCGAAACATAACCAGCCTTTGCCAATACCTGTGGAAGGGTGACCGTGCTCAGGGCCATCCGTTCGCGCTCCAAGATCGTGTGGGTAATTCCATTCTTCATCGGGTGACGGCCTGACATCAGTGCGGCCCGCGTAGGAGAGCAGGTTGGGCTGACCAAAAACTTTTCGAAGCGGGTGCTTTGGCCGTGCAATTTATCAAGGTTAGGGGTCTTGATCCATGGATTGCCGTGCTTGCCTATCGGGCCATAGCCCTGGTCGTCAGTGATCATGAGAATCACATTGGGCTTTGCCCCAAAAGGCAAATCCTTGGCCGTCAAAGACAGGCAGAGCGAAAGCATTGAAAAGGCGAGTAAAGAGGAGAGTTTCATAGGGATCCGGACTGAGTTGAAGGTTGAATTTTGATCGCATTGGATGCTTGTCTTGCCATCCCGACAAGACAAAAAATACCTTCTTGGCATTTGACGGAAGGGAGGACGCGCCCTTAGGGTGTTGATTATGAAGATTTTGATGGTTGTGCTCGCCGTGCTCTCCTCTGGACTTTCTGTCTGGTCGAGAACCTTCACGAGTTCGGATGGCGTCCGGAAGATTGAGGCGACTCTCATACGTTTTGATGAAAAGACCGAAGTCGTAAGTATCAGACGGGCAGATGGGCGTCCCTTCAATTCGAAGCTATCGACTTTCAGTGCAGAAGATCAGGCTTATGTTTTGAAATGGGTCGAAGGCACGAAGGAAAATTATCTTTACGTGGGCAAAGAATACCCCGGCCATTTGCAAATGTATCTTAAAATTCTTAATGCTGGGGGAATCGGATACGGTCAAACCGTCCTCTACGGACCGGGTTATGCCCCAATCGTAATTGGAAACGGCCCAACGCCTTTTCTCGCCTGGGTCGACGGTTACGATCGATTGGGCCGAACCTATGATCGTTTTAATGCTACGCAAGTCAGTTTTGATCTCGTAAAAGACAATTGGCAGGCAAGAATCGCGTTTCGAGCGGGCTCTAATCGAACTATATCTACCGGAACCACTTATCTACCATCCGGAAATTTATACGGAATATCCAGCGTAGGTGGTCCCATTCTTTACCAGCAGCCCCAAAGAATCGTGGTTGTAAACGGAAATCCCGCCAACAACCAAGTTCTTGTTCTTCCGCGAGGACCAGCCCCCGTATTCGTCAACCCGTATGGAGGCGGAATGAAAATGTCCGGGTTCGGGGTGTCCGGGGCCGGACTTTCAACTTCATCCCGTTCCTTTTCCCGAGGCGGCGGGATTTCAGTCCGGATTAACCGCTAGACAAAGACATGAGGATTTCTCCTTGCGGAAATTATTTCCGGATGGATTGAAACTTTTTTCGAAGAAGTGCGTCTTCTTAGGTTGTAAATACAGAAAATTCTACTTTTTCTTGTTCGATGCCTCCGTCTTTTTTTCAGTTCCTGTGCTTGCCTGCGTTTATCACGACCCTTCTCGTTGCATGTCATGGGTACGGCTTGAACAAGCCCAACGTGCTCTTGATTTGCGTTGATGACTTGCGTCCGGAACTAAAGTGCTTCGGCACAAACTACGTAAAGTCCCCAAACATTGATAAGCTAGCCGCTCAGGGCCGCCCCTTCCATCGTCATTATGTTCAAGCTCCCACCTGCGGCGCATCACGCTACACTCTTTTGACCGGGAAATACGGACCATCCAGCAACCACGCTTTGTTCATTCGCTCCCAGGAGGTCAAGCAACCGAGCTTCCCCGCTTGGTTTAGGAAAAACGGTTACCTCTCCGTATCCGTTGGCAAAGTTTCGCATCACCCCGGGGGGCGAGGCGGTCCGGATTGGAATGAGGATGACAAACCCGAGATGCCTGAATCTTGGGATCGCCACCTCTTGCCCGCCGGTCCTTGGCAGCACCCGCGGGGCGCCATGCACGGACTGGCAAATGGCGAAATTCGCAAGAATGCCAAGGATATGGATGTCTACCAAGCCTTTGACGGTCCGGATGCAGCCTATCCCGACGGTCTTATCACCGACGAAGCCCTTCGTCAGCTTGACGACCTCGGCAAACAAGCTGGCAAGAAACCGTTCTTTCTCGCCGTCGGCATCATTCGTCCGCATCTTCCCTTCGGAGCCCCCTTGAGATATGTGAAACCGTATCTAAAGACACAGTTGCCTCCCACTCCCCATCCTTTGAAACCTTCCGGCAAGACAACTTGGCATGGTTCGGGCGAGTTCATGAAATACAATCGATGGAAACGCAACCCGAACACCGATGCCGATTTCGCGCTCGAGGTTCGTCGCCACTATGCGGGGTGCGTGACCTATGCCGACGCCCTGGTCGGCCGCATCCTCGATAAACTCGATCAGCTTAAGCTCCGCGACAACACCATCATCATCCTCTGGGGCGACCATGGTTGGCATCTGGGAGAACATGGGATCTGGGGCAAGCATGCCCTGTTTGAGGAATCCCTCCGCTCCCCTTTGATCATTTCCTACCCCGGAATCCCCGAAGTAGGCAAATCGACCCATTCCATTGTCGAAACGCTCGACTTATTTCCCACTGTTTGTGAGTTGGCTGGTCTCAAGATTCCCGAGTCTCTCGACGGACAATCCCTGTTGCCGATATTGAAAAACCCAAAGGCAAAGGGACATCCTGCTATTTCATATGGAAAGAAGGGTACCCGAACGATAAGGACGAAAAATCATCGTTTGATTACGCATGAAGACGGTACTATCGAACTGTACGATCACCGTTCTGCGGATGGTGAAACCAAGAATATTTCGGACAGCCATTACGAATTGGTTACCCAACTAAATAATACTCTCTCTGGCCGCCTTAACACTAGAAACTAAATGAAGCTTAAAACCTCTTTTCTGATCGCATTAAAATCTGCTTTTTTAACGCACTTTTTTATCCTTAGCCCAATTCTAAAAGGGGAGGAAGACTACCAAAAATACGCTATGTTCGGGAAGTCGGCCAAACGGGCCGAATCGGCCGATCCATTGCAAACCTCATTGCCCCTGAAATTGGGCAAAGGGACACGAATCGGGTTGGTCGGCAACACCTTGTTCGACCGGATGCATGAATTCGGACATTTGGAGACGCTCATCCAACAAGCCCATCCGGGAAAGGAACTTGTCGTGCGCAACCTTT
This sequence comes from Opitutia bacterium, assembly GCA_002722545.1. Lineage (GTDB taxonomy): Bacteria > Verrucomicrobiota > Verrucomicrobiia > Opitutales > Seribacteraceae > Seribacter. Next base: position 62,087 of record PBMI01000067.1, read on the forward strand.
CTTGGGCCGCCGATGAAGTCGACCTGCAACCCCGTCCATCCAACTTCGCTGACAGCGACCAACACCTGACCGCCATGCAGGCGGACATCGTATTCGCGGCCTTCGGTTACAATGAATCATTCGCCGGCAAAGAGGGTTTGTCTGCCTTTCGCGAGCGACTCACAAAGTACTTGAATGAGGTGAAGTCCAAGGCCTTCAACGATAAGACCGCCGCCCACATCGTACTCATTTCGCCCATTGCCAATGAAAACGTAAAGGGAGTGGACGCAGGTGAGATGAACAACGGGAACATCAAGGGGTACCTCAAAGTCATGAAGGAAATAGCTGCCAAACAAAAAGTGGGGTTTGTCGATGCTTTCACTGCGACCGAAGCAGCCATGGCTTCCCCTGGTAACGACCTCACCATGAACGGAGCGCATCTGAATGAAAAAGGGTATCGGCTTTTTGCCGCCACCGTATTCGAGCAGCTTTTCGCGAAGGACGCCCCCAAGTTTGATGAGAAAATTCGAGAAGCGGTGGTTGAAAAGAACAAACAACACTTCTTCCGTTATCGTCCCCTGAATACTTTTTATTACACAGGGGGTCGAAACAGGAGTTACGGCTACCTGGACTTCCTTCCCGCGATGCGCAACTTCGATATCATGACTGCAAACCGGGACAAGCGTATTCATGCCTTGGCCCAAGGGAAGAAAGTCCCCGCCAAGATCGACGATTCCAATGTCCCCGAGATGCCCAAGACCAAGCAGTCGCGCGGGGCCAACAAATGGATGTCCGCCAAGGACGAACGAAGTGCCTTCAAGGTTGATCCCCGGTTCGAAGTTACCCTGTTTGCCGGCGAAGAGCAATTCCCCGACCTCGCTTGCCCCATTCAGATGCGCTGGGATTCGCAAGGACGGTTGTGGGTCAGTTGCTCCACGACCTATCCGCATGTCTACCCCGGTCGCGCGCCGGATGACAAAATCGTCATCCTCGAGGATCTCGATATGGATGGAAAGGCCGACAAGTGTTCGGTTTGGGCAGAAGGATTGAACGTTCCCCTTTCCTTCGAATTCGGCAACGGCGGGGTATACGTTTCCGAAGAACCGCACATGACCTTTCTCAAGGACACAAACGGCGACGGCAAGGCGGACCACCGGGAAACCGTCCTGACCGGGTTCGGTTGCGAGGACTCCCACCATGCTCTACACGACTTTGCCTGGACGCCCGATGGTGACCTGATCTTTCGGGAATCTATCTTCCATCACACTCAGATTGAGACTCCCTACGGCCCCGTCCGCCAACAAAACAGTGGGTGGTTTGCCTGGGAACCGAAACTGCACCGACTGACCGCCTTCGGTACGCATGCAAGCACCAACCCTTGGGGCGTTACTTTCGATGACTGGGGTCAACACGTCGCCAGTTACCCGATCTTCGCTTCCGCTCACCATGCGCTTGATCCTCCCTATCCGGAACAGCACCCAAGACCATCCGGGATGCAAGCGTACTCGGGGGTTTGCGGACAAGAATTCATCGACTTTCCCAATTGGCCCAAGGACCTCCAGGGGAGGATGGTCAAAGTGCGCTACAAGTCAACCAACCGAGTTGAAATCCTCAAATGGAATGAATATGACTTCGGTTACGAGGAGCAGTACGTATCCGACATCATCTTTTCGACCAACCTCAGTTTCATACCGGTGGACTTAAGGTATGGCCCTCAAGGTGGAATGTACGTCTGTGACTGGTACAACCCCGTCAAAGGCCATGCCCAATATTCCTTGCGGGACGAGCGCAGAGATCGTAAATCCGGGAGAATCTGGCGGATTTTCCCCAAGGGAGCCAAGCCCGTACAGGCACCAAAGATCAGCGGAGCCGGCTTAAACGACCTGCTTGAGATTCTCAAAAGACGTGAATATCGATACCGCTACTGGGCCAAACGGGAATTGAGGGAAATGGATCCGGTCAAGGTAAAGAAAGCCCTCGACCAATGGGTCAAGAAACTCGATCCTAAAGATCCGCGCTTCAGGCATCACCAAGTGGAAGCCATGTGGACCTACCGTAACGTCGAGCAAACCAACCTTCCCTTGCTCCGGGAATTACTAAGTTGTGAAAACCACAATGCTCGGGCCGCCGCCGCCCGACAGCTCAGACACTGGCACGGTTTAACCAAGGAAGGGGACCGTTTGCTCACCGCTGCGGCAAACGATGAAAATGGCCTGGTTCGACTTGAAGCCGCGATTGCCTGCAGTTACGTCGGGACCAAGGAAGCCTTCCATACCTTGGCCGCCCTCGCCACGAAACCGAACGAGAAACACTTGTCCTACGCCATCAATACTTCCCTCGGTTCCGCCCCCATGCGTAAATTTTGGAATGCGGATACCGTCGAAAAGACCCACCCCGAGGTTCATGTCTTTTTGTTCCGCAAGAAAATCGAGAAGGAGAAAGCAGAGGAATCCAAAAGGGATAGCAAATTCGACCGCCAGAAAAACTTGCTCAAGGTTAAGGTTTCCTGCGTGAAGGAAAGGATGGTTTTTGCAACCGAGTTCATGGACAAACCCAATCTCGGTGAGTATAAAATTGCGCCCGCCGGCGATATCCCGGCCAAACCGAACCAACCGGTCCGCATTGCCTTTCACAACCCGGACGCCACACCGCACAATTTGGTTCTCGTACAACCCGGATCCCTTGAGGAAGTCGGCTTGGCCGCCAATGAGATGGCCAAGGACCCCGAGGCCGCCAAGAACGGACAATTCATTCCCAAATCAAAGAAAATCATTCTCCATACCAGGATGCTCAAACAAGGAGAGACTGAATTCCTTCGCTTTAACGCTCCCAGAAAGCCCGGCGTTTATCCTTACCTCTGCAGCTTCCCCGGTCACTGGACGATCATGAAGGGAAACCTCATCGTCAAATAATTTCCCTTCGAACCAAATCTTACTATGAAATTACTTCGTTTCCTGCTCTTGCTTCCCTGTTTTTTATCATACGGGGCAAAGAACAAAACCAATTTCGTTCTGGTTATGGCCGATGACCAGGGATGGGGCCAAACCGGTTATTACAAGCACCCGGTCCTCAAGACACCCAACTTGGACGACATGGCTTCCCAGGGGCTCCGCTTCGATCGCTTTTATGCGGGAGGGCCCGTCTGTTCGCCGACACGGGCCACGGTTCTCACTGGACGCACTCATGACAGGACAGGTGTGTTTGACCATGGGTATGCCTTGCGGAAGCAAGAGAAGACTCTCCCACAAGCAATGAAGAAAGCTGGATACGCAACCGGACATTTCGGGAAATGGCATCTCAACGGGTTGCGGGGGCCGGGGGTTCCCATCCTTCCCAAAGACCCGAACGGTCCGGAGGCCTTCGGCTTCGACCACTGGCTTTCGGTTACCAATTTCTTCGATCTCGACCCAGTCATGAGCCGGCAAGGTAAGTTCGAAAACTTCAAGGGAGATTCATCCGAGATCATTGTGGAGGAAGCCCTCAAGTTCATGAAGAAACAAGCCAAAGCGGACAAACCCTTCTTTTGCGTAATCTGGTACGGAACCCCGCACAGCCCCTGGATGGCACTGGAGAAAGACTTGAAGGAATTCGATCAACTGGAAGGAAACTCTCGAGCCCACTACGCCGAACTAAGAGCCATGGACCGAAGTATCGGTACCCTGAGGGATGGATTAAGGAAGATGAAACTTGAGCAGGACACCTTGGTTTGGTTCACCAGCGACAATGGTGGACTTCCAAAAATGAAACCCAGCACAACAGGAGGTCTGAGGGATTTCAAAGGCAGTCTTTATGAAGGAGGAATTCGAGTGCCGTCGATTATCGAATGGCCCGAAGGATTAAATAAATTCCGCACTACGAATTATCCTGCAGGGGCCGTGGATATCTTTCCCACCATCGCGGAAATTGCAGGGTTGCCGAATTCATCGATGCGTCAACCTCAGGATGGTGAGAGTCTCGTTGGGTTAATGCAAAAAGAAATCGGCCCCCGCACAAAGCCATTGGTTTTTCGTAGCCGTGCACGAATGGCAGTCATCGACAACGAATGGAAGCTGCTTTCTCAACCGAAAGGGGACAGAAGAAAGATCGAGCTTTTCAACCTCGCGAAAGATCCTTCCGAATCGAATGACCTCTTTGCTCCTAACCACGAACAGGTAACTCGTTTAAGAAAAGAGCTCGTGGCGGCAAGAACTTCGATTGACCAAAGCGTTCAGGGAAAAGACTATCCCGAAGGCAAGGTTCTCCCTCAACCACCACGGATCTTTTGGACTGAAGTACCAGAATACCAAAAATATTTTAAAGCTTGGAAAGACAGACCCGAGTACGAGAGCAGACTAAGAAAGATAAAATGAATAATTTATTTAAATCTACATTCACTTCTCTTTGGGTCCTCCTCCTTGCCATACGAGCAGGAGCGGAGAGCAGACCAAACATCATTTTTCTCTTCACCGATGACCAGTCGAGCTACTCGTTGGGCTGCTACGGAAACAAAGAGGTGAAGACCCCGCACATCGACAGCTTGTCATCAGCCGGCATGACCTTCGACCATCACTACGATACCACCGCAATCTGTATGGCGAGCCGAGTGAACGTCATGACGGGACTCTACGAATACCGCCATGGTTGCAACTTTGACCACGGTCCGCTGACCGAGAAGCTTTGGAAGACCTCTTACCCCATTCGGCTCCGCAAAGCTGGCTACCTCACGGCTTTTGCCGGCAAGTTCGGCTTCGAAGTACGCAAAGGGACAGGGAAAGGTCCCAAGTTTTTGCCTACGGAGGATTTCGACAAGTGGGGCGGTGGCCCCGGCCAAACCAATTACGCCACCGCAAAAAACCCCAGCATGAGAGCCTACGCCAAGAAGTACCCGCACTCCTCCCGGTCCTACGGTGCGTTCGGTCGTGATTTCGTAAAAGAATCAGCCAGGTCGGGCAAGCCCTTCTGCCTCTCGATCAGCTTCAAGGCTCCCCACAAACCGGACCAACCTGATCCCCTCTTCGACAAGGTGTACGCGGGCAAAAAATTTACCAAGCCACTCAATTATGGCCGGGAGTACGGCAAACACTTTTCTTTGCAAAGCAAACAGGGCCGGCAATACGAACGCTTCATCAGCTGGGGGTACCGTGACAAATACGACGAGGTCATGGCAACCTACCATCAAATGGTACACGGTGTGGATGCGGCCGTTGGCATGATCCGATCCGCGGTCAAGGAAGCAGGTGTGGAAAAGAACACCGTCTTCATCTTCACTTCGGACAATGGGTTCTTTTGCGGTTCGCACGGCTATGGATCGAAGGTGCTCCCCTATGAGGAGTCGGCCAACGTTCCTCTTATTATCTACGATCCCCGCCACTCCTCCAGTGGCGAGAATCTGCGTTCCGACGCCCTCACCGCAAATATCGACATGGCGCCGACCATTCTTGACCTGGCGGGAATAAAGGCGCCCGACGGCATAGACGGCGTGAGCCTGCTGCCCCTCCTTGACAACCCCAAGGCAGACGTCCGAGAAACAGCTGCCCTGATTAACGTATGGGGACCGAAAGCAGCCCATTCCTACGGGGTGGTCACCAAGGACTACAAATATCTTTACTGGCCCTACGAATCGGGGGAATTCGAGGCAGCGGAGGAATTGTACCACTTGGCCAAGGACCCTCACGAACTGACCAACCTGGCTCCGCAAAAAGGAAAAGAACTAAAGAAGATGCGGGGCCGCTACGATGATGCGGTGAAAGCCTGGAGGCACGACGGCGTAGATTACAACGGCTACCAACCCTATGGAGATATCTTCGACCGTAAGATACCATGGAAACCATGAGAAAACACCTACCCACGCTGTCCGACTTATAAATTATAAATAAATTTACATGAACTCCTGCAAATTATTCCTACTCTTACTTGGCACCCTTTTGGCCTGTCAGGCAAAGCGACCCAACATCGTCCTCATTATGGCGGATGACTTGGGCTTTTCCGACCTTGGTTGCTATGGATCGGAAATTCAAACGCCCAACTTGGACCGATTGGCTCAAAACGGCCTTCGTTTTAGCCAGTTCTACAACACGGCCAAATGTCACTCCTCGCGCGTCTCTCTCCTGACTGGGCTCTATTGCGATCAAGCCGGTTCCGGCAGCCTAAGTCGTGGCGCAACCATAGCCGAAGTTCTCAAACCTGCCGGGTATTCCACTTGGATGTCCGGTAAATGGCATTTAAGCAAACAACCGACGGACTTTGGGTTTCAACGTTATTGGGGTCATCTCTCCGGAGCCTGCAACTTCTTTACGGGGGACAATAGCTTTCGCTTGGACGGAAAGGAATGGCCTGTCCCTCAGAACTTGAACGAAAAACCTTTCTACACCACCCATGCCATCACCGACTTTGCCTTGGACTTTATCAAGGAGGGAAAGATCGGCAAAAGTTCCGACCCTTTTCTTCTCTATGTGGCTTATAATGCTCCCCATTACCCTCTACATGCACCGAAAAAGGATGTTTTGAAATATAACGGCAAGTATGATGCCGGATGGGATCAATTGAGACAGACCAGGTATGCCAAGCAATTGACCACCGGTTTGATTCCCCGTAAATTCAAGCTTTCACCTAGAGCCGATCATGTCCCCGCCTGGAATTCGATCAAGGAATCTGAAAAGTCATGGGAAGCCGATCGGATGGAGGTGTTTGCAGCCATGATCGATGTCATGGATCAAAATATCGGCCGGCTCATTAATGATTTGAAGAAGAGGAAGGTCTTTGACAACACCTTGTTTTTGTTCTGTGCGGACAATGGGGGATGCCCGTTCGAACGGACCCAGGGAAGAAACCTCAAACCATGGGATCCCAAATCGTACTGGACCTACGACGCCTCTTGGGCCCAAGCTAGTAACACGCCCTTCCGGCTCTACAAACAAAACCAGCATGAAGGGGGCATCTCCTCTCCGCTGATCGTTCACTGGCCGGAAGGCCTTAAATCGAAACCGGGAAGCATAACCCGCCAACCGGGACACCTCATCGACTTCATGGCAACCTTCATTGAGCTAAGCGGTGCAAAATATCCAAAACAAGTTGGAAATCGCGCAATCGAACCACTCGAAGGCAAATCCCTCCTTCCCATTTTTCAGGGAGAGGAGAGAGATGGGCATGAAAACCTCTATTTCCACTTCGGTACGGATCGAGCCTTACGCCAGGGAAATTGGAAACTTGTTTCCGCAAAAGGAGGGAAGTGGGAACTTTACGATCTGGAAAAGGACCGGACGGAACTCAACGATCTTTCCGCTAAGTATTCCGAGCGGGTCAAGAAGATGTCTGAACTGTGGTTCGATATCGCCAAAACCAAGGATCGGGTTGGCAAAAAGGGGTTAAGTCCGGTAAAAAGCACTCTCAAAAAGATATCCTTCCGTAAGGATACCTCAGGACAATTGAAGGAGTAGAGCGGGAATCCCTCAGGTTTTCTTTTTCCAAGGCCCTGTAATCGCCAAGGTTAACCCCTCTCTTTGCATATTTACAAAAAGAGTGGATCCATCAGGGAAAAACAGACCCCTGCAAATTCGCCACTGCTTTTTGCATTTTTAGCAAGTTTGAAAATCTTTCCCTCAGGAGTGATGACGTCTAAAAATTGATCACCCTTTCCGTCTTCGCAAAGAACGAGATCTCCCCAAGGGGCTACGGATAAATTATCACAGTTATCGACTAGGTCGGCGTCATTAGGCTCAGTATATAATTCCAGTTTATTACCGGTTAATTTCCATATTTGACCCCTTTGTTTTTTTCCGCCATTCGTGCATGCAAAGTAGACCGAACCTCTTGATTACCAGATTCCTTCACCGCGTGCAAAGCAAGCTGCTCCATCTTTGTATCCGCGAATTCTCAAGTCATCAATCGGTGATTCAACATCACTCATTTCGATCCACTCAATTTCACTGGAATCACCAATCGAAAAAGTTATTTTAGACCAATTTCTAGTATCCAAACTTGGTTTTCCTTTCACTTTGAGCGCGAACAGCTTGCCGCCCTCGGCAAGCTTCCCTTTCTCCTTCGGGACAAATTTGTAAATCAGGCCTTCGTGCCTATCCTCGGTTTCAAATACATCCCCCGTCTCAGGGTCAACGGCAACTGCTTCATGGTTAAACCTCCCCATGGCCTTAAGTGGGACAGGATCAGCAAGAGCCGGTTGATCGGTAACGGGCACGTCAAAACACCATCCGTGGTCACGAGCGAGGCTTCCGCCGGTTTTTGCAACGGTTTCCTCACAAGTGATCCAAGAATTCCACGGGGTAGGCCCTCCAGCACAGTTACGAAGAGTACCCGTCAAACTGAGGAATTGCCGTATCACTGATTTTTTCTGCATATCGTAGACAAGAGTCGTGGTCTCTCCCAAACAAGGCGTGCCTGAGCCAGAGGTACGAAAAGTCACTTTGCCGGGATCATAAAATCGATCCTGAGCGATCATGCTCATTTTCCTGTTTCCTTTACCAAAAGGTCCCGAGGAGGAAGGTGCCCCCGGATTCATCTCGTGATTGCGGACAAGAATAACCTCCTTTCCGTTACCTGGGAATGCTGCCATTCCGTCTGGGCTCCCGGGAAGGAAAAGACCGTCTGACATCGTTTCGCCTTCACGGCTGATTATTTGATAGGAAAATCTATCGGGCAAATCAAGAATCCTATCCGGATCTTTAAGTAAGGGTCCATGACCCCACGCTCCAGTACTCTAAGTGTCCCTAGCTGAAAGTCGTTGTAAACCGGAAAAACCCAGTGCAATGGAACTTGTATGAAGGAGAAAAGATCGTCTTGTGGGCATTGCTTAAAATTAGTACCGACAGGTCAAATAGCGCAACCCTTCTCTATGAATGGACTCTTTAATCCAAGAGTTTTGACAAAGGATCTTCTTTTACTAAGACTGGACAAGGCTCTGCAGGGTTTTTGAACATAACTCTTCGATCGGGTTTGTCTTTTATCGGAATTAATAACAGATAATGAAACATGTCTTTTAAAAACATTGGCTGTTTCAGGTTTATTTTCATCCTTTTATCTGCTGGTTTGCTGGCTATTCATGCCGAGGCAAGGAAAGTCAAATTAGGGGTCAAGCCGGGGTTACATTTCGAACCGAAAGTCCTTCATTTTCTACCTGGGGAAGACATTGAGCTGACTTTTGAAAACTCCGACATGATGTTGCACAATTTCGTACTCGTTAAACCGGGCATGCGGTTAGGGATAGTTGAGGCTGCCAACGCTTTGGGGGCCAAGGGTCCTGAGCTTAACTATATCCCTGTCTCCGATAACGTTCTAGCCTCCACGCCGGTGGTCATGCCAAAAAAGAAAGCTACCGTCCGCATCAAAGCGCCGCTGAAGGAAGGAAAATACCCGTATGTATGCACCTTTCCCGGTCATGGATTTCTGATGCACGGTACCCTCTTCGTTGCTAAAACCGAACCGAAGGAATTAACCGCCGCTCCCATAAAGAAACAGGGCTCCCCAGTGAGTGTTCCCGAAGATCTCCAGTCAACGCTGTTCTCCCCCAACACCGTGACCCCTTGCGTGGCTTGTATTGGTGTGGCCCCCACAGGGGAGGTTTTTGCGGGGATTGATCAAATCGGTTCGCTTGGCAAGGGAGGAGGGAAGGGCAGAATTATCCGTTTGGTTGATGAGGATCACGACGGGATTTCCGATATTCGTACCGAGTATGCACTTATTGATAACCCTCGTGGCCTTATTCCGGTTGGAGACAAACTCTATGTCCTTCACACCAAATGGGGAGAAGGAACCAAATTCGAGGGGATGTTTCTATCGGTGCTTGAAGATAAGAATAGAGATGGGTTAGCAGACGGACCCCCTAAGCATCTGATTAAGGAGATCAGCACCCGCAAGTTTAATCAGGCACGTGGAGTCGATCATACGACCAATGGAATACGCATGGGGATCGACGGTTGGATTTACATCGCAATTGGGGACTTTGGTTTTGTCGATGCAACAGGGACGGACGGAAGAAAACTAACCATGTTCGGAGGAGGAATCATACGGGTGAGACCCGACGGAACGGAGTTGGAAACCTATGCCAATGGCTTGCGTAATATCTACGACGTCGCGATCGATCCCTTCATGAACGTATTTACCCGTGGAAACACAAACGACGGGGGGGGATGGAACATGCGCTTCATCCACGAAATCCAAACCGGTGAATACGGTTACCCAAAGCTTTTCAAGCGCTACACCAGCGAAATTATTCCCGCCCTCGTGGACGTTGGAGGTGGATCGGGGACTGGGGCCATGTTCTTTGAGGAACCGGGATGGCCGGCAAAGTACAACGACGTTCCGATGATGTGTGATTGGGGGCGGGGTCAATTGTTCATCCACCGGATTACACCAGACGGTGCAAGTTTCACACAGGAGCAGGAGAACTTTATTAAGTGCGGAAGGATCACGGACGTTGATTGTGATGGTTCAGGGCGGCTTTTCATTGGAAGCTGGAGCAATTCAGGCTTCAAGGGAGGAACGGGGGGATATGTAGCCCGGATCGTTCCCAAAGGTTGGAAGTACAAAGCTTTTCCCGATTTGCAAAAGCGTAATGCAGTCGACTTGGCCAACCTGCTTACCACCCCAAGCGCCAAGACCAGGTTACATGCCCAACAGGAAATCCTGCGTCGCGGTGGGACGGGCAAGGAGGTTTTGGCAGTGGCCGTCGACAAAAGACAAACCCCCAGATCCCGAGTGGCCGCCATCTTCACTTTGAAACAATTACTCGGAACAAAATCTCACAAGGATCTCTTGAAACTGATCGACGACCCCGCTGTAGCCGAGCATGCACTGCGGGCTCTGGCCGATCGCAAGACGCAACTGGCAGGCCTTCCGCAAGCCCCCTTTGCTCAGGCTCTCCAAAATAAACATCCGCGGATTCAAGTGGCCGCTGCAGTTGCACTCGGGCGGCTTGGAGACAAGTCCGCAGCAAAGGCATTGCTTGGCGTTTCCAACCCCCCCATGACCGACCCTTTGCCTGGTTTCCAACCCACTCCCCAAGAAAAGACTTCGGGTAGCTCCTCTCAGCAAAGCCCGGTCATCGAAAAAGCTTCAGTTCACGAATTTGACATCGACATATCGGGATGGAAGGAACTTTACCTGACCCTCGGAGACGGGGGAAATGGAACGGGGAGCGATCATGGAGCTTGGTTTGATCCGATCCTGATCAAGAAAGACGGATCGACCATTAAACTGACCGATCTCAAGTGGTCCAAGGCCACACAGGGTTGGGGTAAGACTCGAATCGGATTCAGTGCAACCGGGGCCAAGCTTGCCCGCAAGGATGGCAAGCTCATGCATGCCGGTATCGGTACGCACTCGATTGGTTTCATAAACTACAAGAAGCTCCCGCGAGATATCATTCGCTTCAAGTGCACAGCAGGGCTTGCCAGCACGGACCACGGCGGGAAAGTACGCTTTTACGTGAGCGATAAGCCAGTCAAAAAATTTGCCGGCGGAGGAAAGACTCAAATCGCAGAAGGCCCTCACGCCACTCCGAACTCCGCTTCCATTCTTCCTCACATTGCTCGTCAAGCTCTGGTTGCTCTTGAGGCCGGTTCTGCCTGTGTGGATGCAATCGGCACCCCCAACCAGAGTGGTGCTCTCATGGCCCTGCGCTACATGCACAAACCGGAAGCCGTGGATGCACTCATCAAGCGATTCGAGGACACCCTTGAATCCGAAACCAAGCAGCGCATCGCACGAAGCCTCGTGAGGCTGGTCAACAAGGAGAAACCCTACAAAGGGGATACCTGGTGGAGCACCCGTCCGGATACTCGTGGCCCTTATTACTATCCGACTCCATGGGAAAAAACTGATGCCATAAAACAAGCCCTTGAGAAGGCTGCCAAGACGGGCGATGCCAGCACCCGTTTTGTCATTACCGAATTAGCTAAGAAGGACCGGGCCGAGATTCCTGGTTTATGACCACCCGGTTATAAAGATAAGATCGCACAAAGCGTTAAGCTCGCAGAAGATTTTTCCCAGTCCGAAAAAAACAGGAACCATCTTTATTTATGTGCCGATATTTTGTTTTAGTTGCAGCTGGGATTTTCTTTCAAATGGGAGTTCATTCCATGGCTGCAAGCCAACCCAATGTGGTCCTATTGCTGGCTGATGATTTAGGGTACGTGGATGTGGGCTGTTACGGTGGTCCCGTTAAAACTCCGGCGATTGATCAGTTGGCTAAGGACGGCGTTCGATTTACTGATTTTTATTCGGGTTGCGCCGTCTGTTCTCCTTCGAGAGCGACCCTTTTGACAGGAAGGCATCATATAAGAACGGGTGTGTACAGTTGGATTCATGACGAAGGTCAAAACTCTCACTTGCTTCTTCGGGAGCGAACGATTGCGGAAATTTTAAAGGATCGAGGGTATTCCACTGCCCACATTGGAAAATGGCATTTGGGATTACCGACAAAGAACCGGCCCAAGCCTACCCCCAGTCACCATGGATTTGATTACTGGTTTACCACCTGGAATAATGCATCTCCCAGTCATAAGAATCCGAATAATTTTATTCGAAACGGACAGGCGGTCGGACCTTTGGAGGGTTACTCCTGTCAGTTGGTGGCGGCTGAAGCTATTGATTGGTTGGATAATCACCGACATCCCAAGGCTCCTTTCTTTTTGAATCTTTGGTTCCATGAACCGCATGCGCCGATTGCCGCACCAGATCAGATTGTTTCCACTTATGGGGAATTAAAAGACAGGGCAGCTATTTACTCCGGTACGATTGACAATACCGATCGGGCGATCAGTCGGGTAGTCGAAAAATTAAATCAAATGGGAGTTAGAGAAGATACCCTTATTATTTATGCATCGGATAATGGCAGCTACCGGGACGATCGTGTCGGAAATTTAAGGGGAAAGAAGGGATCAAATTGGAATGGAGGAATTCGGGTACCGGGTATCTTTTCCTGGCCCGGGGTTATAAGAAAAAATAGCGCAGTTAAAAATCCAGCAGGGCTGGTTGATGTTTTACCCACCTTGTGTGGATTGCTTAATTTGGAAGTGCCCCGAGACAGAGTCATTGACGGATCCGATTTATCCCCCTTGCTAAGAGGTGCACCTGACAAATTCAAGCGTCATCAACCAATGTTCTGGCATCTGCAAAAGTCCCGTCCAATTGTGGCGATGAGAGACGGAGATTTCTCATTGGTGGCCAACCCGGACTATGAAATACCAACCTCAAATATGTTTCAGGAACGCTGGATACCAAGGGTAAAGAATGGAGGGTACAAGGATTTTCAACTATTTGATCTGGCAAAAGATCCGGGTCAGACACAAAACATTGCCTCCGAATATCCTGAATTACTGAAAAAGTTGAAAGCTAAGTTATTAGAAATTAATCAAAGTGTAATGGCGGACGGAACGGATTGGCATCTCCAGTAGTTTAACAAATGAAGCTTGGATTGGTAATTGTTTCCTTAGGGATTTTTATTGGATCAAATTCATTTGCCAAGGAAACAAAATCTTGGACCTTCGTCAGTATTCCCGACTTTCTAAACTTCGACATCGAGTACCCCCAGAAAGGGTGGGAGGACTCCCTAGGGTTCATCGTCGGTTCCATGAAAAGGGAAGGCCCGGCCTTCGCAATGGTCGCGGGCGATTTGGTGATGGGGCACTGGGGAACGAAGAGGGAGGAAATCAACAAGTGGGCAGACAAGTATTATCCCGGTTGGGTTCAGCGCTTCAAGGATCACAACCTCAAGGTCTACGCCGCCCTCGGTGACCACGAGATCCGGGATAACCCATGGCGGGGAGACGCCGCGAATGCGGTTCCCTTTTACAAGGATGCTTTTCGTCGACACCTCAAGATGCCCCTCAACGGCCCGGACCACATGAAAGGGACCGCTTTTTATTGGGTCCACAAAAATGCCCTTTTCGTGTCGGTAGATGTTTTCGAGAAAGGCAAGAGCAACCAAGGCGAGATTGCAGCCGGGGTGACCGGCAAGCAACTCGATTGGTTCGAACAGGTACTTAGCAAGCACGGGCCCATGGTGGACCATATCGTGGTTATGGGGCACACGCCCGTTCTTCGTCCCGTCCGGACTTATAGTTCGTCAGGCATGTTGACCGTCAAGGGACGCGACTCTGACTTCTGGAAGGCCATGGCGAAGCATGGAGTCGACCTTTACCTTTGCGGTGAAGCGCATGCCGTGACTTGCACCCAACGCGACGGTATCCAGCAAATCGCCCACGGGGGCCTGATCGGCCGGACCACCAAGCCCAACTACCTGCTTGTGACCGTGCATAAGGACAAGCTCGAGCTCAACCTCAAGGAGATCGACCTGATCAACGGCAAAGGACGCCTCTGGCAAAAGGACAAGAGCAAGGGGCCATGGGACACCATCACCATCACCACGGAACGCAAAAAACGGGGGTTCACCTCGATCGGCAAGGTCACCATAATAAAGCAAAAAGTCCTCCAAAAATTCGAATCCGCAACCGGCTTCTTTATTGAGACAAACAAGCCTAGGTAGTGCTTGTAAGCCTTGCAAGTGGATCCCTCTTGTTTAAGTAATAAGCTTTGCAGTTTCTTCACCACGGATCGAGAGGAAGCCTAGATGGAAAACATTCTAATCAATAAGACTTTTGCGGACGGGGCCACCAAAGAGGGCAATGCCGGTCGCTCTTTTCATTCACAAAAATAACATGAAAAAAAAATATGCCTGCCTGCTAATTGGAATCCTTTCACTTGCCACATCCATCCTTTCGGCAAAGAAGCCCAACGTTTTGTTTCTGATGTCCGACGATCTCAATACGGCATTGAGTGGATTTGGGCATCCGCAATGCAAAACCCCTGAATTGGACAAACTGGCCGAGCGGGGCATGCGCTTCGAGAACATGCATTGCCAGTATCCAGTTTGTGGCTCGTCTCGGGCCTCGCTGATGTCCGGGCTCTATCCCTACACCAATGGGACGCTGGGCAACGCCGGCACTCTGCGTGGCAACATGCCGGACGTCGTGACGATGTCTCAGTTGTTTAGAAAAAACGGCTACCGTGTCGGGCGTGTGAGCAAGATCTATCACATGGGCATCCCTCCGGAAATCTTAGCGGGAACCGCAACCCGCGACGATCCGCATTCATGGGATGAGGTGGTCAACATCAAGGCGCCCGAACAAAATGCCCCTGGTGAAAAGACGAACTGGTCACCCAAAAACAAGAGCTCGCAATCCTTTACGGGCGTAGTGGCCGAAGGCGATGATTTGGCCCACGCCGACGGGATGGCGGCAAGCCACGCCATCGACTTCCTCAAGCGCCACAAGGACAAGCCCTTTTTTCTCGCCTGCGGCTTTGTACGACCTCACGTACCTTTGGTTGCCCCGGCAAAATATTTTGACCGCTATGAACGCGACGCGATGATCGCCCCCGCAGTGCCGGAGGGCGACTTGGAAGACGTGCCGGAGATCATTCGCAACTACAAGCGCAACAGCACCTCCTACGGAATCACGCCCGAACTGCACAAGGGATTGCTCGAAGCCTACTACGCAAGCATTTCCTACATGGATGCGCAAGTCGGCCGAATCCTGGATGTCCTCGAGGAGTTGGGACTTGCGGAGAACACCATCGTCGTGTTCACGAGCGATCATGGCTACCTGCTGGGGGAGCATCACAAGTTCCAAAAACAGCACTTGTTCGAGGAATCCACCCGCGTCCCCTTCATCGTCAGTGTGCCATGGATGAACAAGCAAAACGGCAAGGCGACCAAGCATATTACCGAACTCCTGGACCTCTATCCAACCCTTGCCGACCTGAGCGGATTGAAGTCACCGAAGAACCTGCATGGCTCGAGTTTGGTGCCGCTCCTTAAAAATCCTTCTACCGATGCCTGGACAAAAGATCTCGCCTTTACCATAAGCCGGAATGGTGGAGAATCGATCCGCACCCATAACTGGCGTTTTACGCATTGGGGCTTTGGCTCCGGGGGCATGGAACTGTATGACCTAAGGAAGGATCCCGGCGAATTCACCAACCTCGCCAACGACCCCAAGTATAAGAAGCCGCTCAAAAAACTGAAGGCGCAACTGGAGTCCAAGCGAAAGGAGGCAGGTTACTCTGCCAAGCGGTTCAGCGGAAAGAAGAAGTGAAGACCAAGGCAATCCTTTTTCTTGCGTCCATCCTGATAACGGGAGGGCTTCAGGCCAAAGAACCCGTGAAGGTTCCTTCTTCGAAGAAGGATTTTCATCTGTTCCTCCTGATGGGCCAGTCAAACATGTCCGGAGGAGTGGGGTTGGCAGCCGGCGATACCAAGCCGGTTCCACAGGTGCTGAAAATGCGTTGGGTCAAAGAAGGGGAGGTGAGCAAGTGGGCACCCGGGGCCCATCCGCTTCACCCCAGACGGCCCAACAAGAAGGCGCGGTTCGGGCCCGGTCTGTCCTTCGCAGAGGCTTACCTGGCTAACAAGCCCGGTGTGACGGTCGGTTTGATTCCGATGGCCTGGGGAGGCCGAAGCATTGCACAACTAAGCAAAGGCTCGGAGATTTACTGCGATGCCATCCGTCATATGAAGGCGGCCATGCAAGTGGGGACTCTCAAGGGGGTGCTATGGCATCAAGGGGAATCGGACACCGTTGAGCAGACGAGGACCGATGCCTACGAGAACAGACTGCATCGCCTGATCGAAGACGTCCGCAAGGACTTGGGGAATCCGCAATTGCCCTTCATCGTGGGAAACTTGGCTGAGTTCTACGGCACCGGGAAAGATCACAAGGCGCCGGACCGAGTGGCCCGCATTACCAAAATCAAGGAGATCCTCCGCCGCTTGCCCAAAAAGGTGCCGCATACCGGATTCGTCGAATCCACCGGTTGCAGTTCGGCTGCCCGGGCGAAGGTGCATTTTGACCGCAAGTCGAGTTTGCTCATGGGCAAGCGATATGCCAAGGTTTATGACGATATGTTTGGTAAACCATGAAATTTTTTTTAGTTTTAATTCTCTTTTTCACTACCCTTTTCGGCAAGGCTTCGTCCCCTCCGAACATTGTGTGGATCGTAATCGAGGATGCATCCCCGCATGTCGGATGCTATGGCGAAACCCTCATCGAGACACCGCATATCGACCGCATGGCACGGGAAGGCATTCGTTGCAAAAACGCTTTCGTTACCTCCCCGGTATGTTCGTCCAGTCGCTCGGCGATGGTCAGTGGTATGTACCAGACCACTCTCGGCGTACACAACCACCGTAGCCAGACCTCGTCCGGGAAAGGCGGGGGCAACGCGCCCTACTACGACAGCTACAAGGTCCCCAAATCGGTTAAGCTGATCCCCGAGCTCCTCCGTGATGCCGGCTACTATGTTACCAACAAGAGCAAGACGGATTACAATTTCATTCCGACGAGCAAGCTCTATCACGGAAGCGACTGGAAAAAGGCGCCTGTCGACCAACCCATCTTCGCCCAATTCCAACTCAGTGGAGGAAAGAACCGCAAAGCGAAAAGCCAGGCCGATCCAGACAAGGTGGTTCTGCCACCTTACTACCCGGATCACCCCGTCCTTCGCCAGGACTGGGGGAAGTATTTGGACTCCTGGGTCAAAACCGATGAAGAGGTCGGACGGATTCTCGCCGATCTCGAGAAAGCGGGACGATTGGATTCGACCGCGGTCTTCCTTTGGACCGACCATGGTGTAAGCCACATGCGGGGTAAGCAGTTCCTCTACGAAGAAGGCATTCGAGTTCCCATGATCATACGGTTGCCGAAAAAGCACCGTGCCGGTACGGAGCGGGACGATCTAATCGAGCACATCGACGTCGCCGCTTGTTCCCTGCAGTTGGCCGGTGTCAGGATACCCAACTATGTTCAGGGACGCGATTTTCTAGCTGCTGACTACAAGCCCCGAAATTTTGTTTTTGCGGCCCGTGACCGTTGTGACGAAACGGTCGATATCCTCCGATGCGTTCGTGATTCCCGCTACAAGTACGTCCGGAACTTCATGTCGCATGTTCCCCACGCCCAACCCTGCCAGTACAAGGACGGCAAAAAAATCATTCAGGTTATACGCGGGTTGCACAGGGAAGGCAAGTTGAGCGAGGTACAGTCCCGCCCCTTCGCTTCTCGGCGGCCGCCGGAAGAATTCTACGACCTACAAAGCGACCCGCATGAACTGTTGAACTTGGTCACGGATCCCACGCACCGAGATCGCTTGGCCAACATGCGCAAGGTTCTCCACCAACGCATGACGGAGACGCGTGACATGGGCCTGATACCCGAGCCGATTCTGGAGGACGTCGGGCGTGAGGCGGGAAACAAATACCTCGCTTTTCTCGAAACCGACCGTGGCAAACAAACTCGGCGATTGATCGAGGTGATCACCGCCGGCGAAGCAAACAAGAGCGACAAGCTATTGCACTTTGCCAAATCTTCGGATCCATCGACCCGTTACTGGGCGGCCGTCTGGTTGGGGGTCAACAAAACGGCTACCAGCAAAGCCACCCTTTTGAAACTGACCACTGATCCCGTGGCCGCCGTTCGCGTCGCGGCGGCTCAGACCTTGTGCAAGTTAGGCGATATGGACTACTTGAAGCGATTGGTCGAGCATATCAAGGATCCAAACTTGCTGGTCGGGATGTTCGCCCTGCGGGCCATCGAGGAACTCGGCGACGCGGGCAAAGTCCACCGCGAAGCGATTGCCACGGCCCAGAAGTCGAAATACGAATTCTCCCGACGCATCGCAAGGCGATTGACCACCAAGTGGCCTTGAGGTTAGGAACTAAACCTTCCTTTCCATATATAAATTACAGAACTTCTCATGCTGCGATTCCTTGTCCTGGCCCTCCTCGCCTTCTTGCCATCCGTTGGCCAGGCCAACGACAACTTCGATATCCTCAAGAACGCCAAGAAGATTGTCTTCTTCGGGGACAGCATCACATACGGGGGTGAGTACGTTATTTTTTTCGAGAGGTGGCTCACCGTTAACCATCCGGAGCTCAGCCCCGAGGTGCTGAACCAGGGCATTCCGAGCGAAACGGTGTCCGGACTTTCCGAACCGGGTCACTTGCGACACGGATTTCCCCGGCCCGACCTGCACGAGCGACTGGACCGCGCCCTCAAAGCCTTGGAACCCGACCTGATCATCGCCTGCTACGGAATCAACTGTGGAATCTACATGCCCCTCGATAAGGAACGCTTCGCCAAGTACAAGGAGGGTCTGCAACGCCTGAAAAACAAGGTCGAAGCACAGGGAGGGAAGATCATCTTCATGACCCCGCCGGTCTACGACAAACCCAACCCCAAGTTCGATTACGACGACGTCATGGCGGCCTACGCCAAGTGGCTGGTCTCGAAACGCAAGGACGGATGGCTGGTGATCGACCTGCACACTGTGATGAAGGAATCCCTCGCCGAGAAACGGGTGAAGGATCCGAAGTTCAAGTACTCCCGCGACGGTGTCCACCCGGGAGAGGAGGGCCATGAATTGATGGCTCGGCAGATCATAGACTTCTTCGCCGTCAAGCCACCCCTCAAGGATCCGCAACCGAATGCCTACGGACGCATGATGATGTTCTTACGCGAGCGCATGCGGGTGCAACGCGACGCCTGGTTGACCAAGATCGGGCACAAGCGACCGATGGGTAAAGGCAAGCCCTTGGCGGAAGCAAACAAGATCGCGGCCGAGAACACCAAGCACATCCAACAAAACCTCGAAACCATCCTCAAGCAATCCAAGTAAACCTGATTTAATTCCAATCCATGAAACCACCCTCTCTTCTGCTTTCAGTCCTCCTCGTCATCCCATGCCTTGCCTTCGGGGCCAAGGAAAAGCCAAACGTCTTGCTCCTTTCGATCGACGATTTGAATGATTGGGTCGGTTGCCTCGGCGGACACCCCCAAGCGAAAACCCCCAACATCGACCGCTTGGCCGAGATGGGCACCCTCTTCGCCAACGCACATTGCCAGTCTCCGGTTTGCAACCCTTCCCGTGCCAGTATGATGACAGGGCGCTACCCCCATACAAGTGGAGTGTATTTTCTCAGCCCGGATTTAAGGAAGGCGCCGGTCCTTGAAAATTTGAAGACTTTGCCCGAAGTTTTCGCCGACCATGGATACCAAACGATGGCGGCAGGAAAGATCTTTCATGGAGGAGACAAGCGCTTTTTTCAGGAATACCTGCGGACAGGCGGGTTCGGGCCTCGCCCCAAGAAAAAGATTTCCCAACCACACGGACATCCCTTGTGGGACTGGGGAGTCTTTCCGGATGACGACAACCTGATGCCCGACATGAAATGCGCCAAGTGGGCGGTCGAGCAGTTGAAGAAGAAACACGACAAACCCTTCTTCATGGGGGTCGGGTTTTACCGTCCTCACGTTCCGATGTATGCCACCAAGAAATGGTTCGACATGCACCCAAGAGAAAAAATCAAGCTCCCGTTGGTTCGGAAGAATGACCGCGACGACTTGAGCCAATACGCGATCGACCTGACGAATTTGAAGCATGTTTCCCCCACCCACAAATGGGTCAGCGAAGCTGGACAGTGGGAACATGCCGTGCAGTCCTACCTCGCATCGGTCACCTTTGCTGATCATTGCCTGGGTCTTGTGCTCGATGCACTGGAGTCAAGTGACTATGCTGGCAATACGGTCATCGCCCTCTTTTCCGACCATGGGTTCCACCTCGGGGAGAAAGAACGGTGGGCCAAGCGCTCCCTTTGGGAAGACGGGACCCGGGTCCCCATCATCGTCTCGGCGCCCGGTCATAAAGCCGGCCAGACGACCAATCGACCTGCGGAGCTGTTGGATGTGTTTCCAACCCTGCTCGAATTGGCTGGCCTGCCAGCAGACTCCACTCAGGAAGGACAGAGTCTAGTCCCCCTCATGAAGAACCCCAAAAAGGAATGGAATTATCCCGCCATCACCAGTTTCGGGCTCGGCAACTACTCGGTACGCAGCACCCGCTACCGCTTTATCCAGTACTTCAACGGATCGAGGGAACTCTATGATCTGAGCAAGGATCCGCACGAATGGAAAAACTTGGCGGGCAACCCGAAAAACAAATCGATCATCGAGGAACACGCAGCCCACTTGCCCAAGAAAGAACATCCCATCCTGCCGGGTGGTTCGACTGGTCACAACGCCTACGGAGCGGCCAATAACAACATCAAGAAAGATTGATCCTTGGGCGAAGACCTCTTTAAATAAACCGCATGAGCAAGATCCGAATCAGCATCTTCAGGATTCTTTCCGTTGCTTTGCTCCTCGTGTCAGGCATGGCGGCAAAGGCTGCCGCTCCTTCTGGCTTCGAACAAAAGATCAAACCTTTCCTGAAGGAGAACTGCATTCGTTGTCACGGTGAAAAAAAGCAAAAGGGCAAGCTGGCTCTGCACGAGGTATCGGTCGATTTCGCAAAGGACGAGACTTCGGACTTGTGGCTTGAAATCCTTGCCCAACTGACGGCCCGCGACATGCCTCCGCCTGACGAGGAAACACAGCCGGCTGATTCGCAACGCAATACGGTGATCGAATGGATCGACCGGCAGTTGCTGACCGCGGGCTCAGGAGAGACTTACCGCAAAAAGCTGCTCGCACCCGAATATGGCAACTGGGTAAACCATGAAAAGCTCTTTTCGGGGGAAATCAAAACTCCTCCTTTTTCCCCCTCCCGGCTCTGGCGTTTCAATACGGAGATTTTTGCTCACAAGGGATTTGGCAAGTCGAAGAGCCCCTTCAGCTATGTGACCTCGGAACGCGGGATCCGCGATTACGCGGCTCTTTCGATAGCGGACCAGAGCACGGTTCAAATGACCATGATCGTAGCTGATTCGTTTCTGACGGACCGTGAAAGGCGCGGCGATTTCAAGGAGTTTGCACAGAACAAGCCAATGCCTGAGGAGCCCGCGCTCGTCGAGATGATCCGACGCGAGCATAGCAGAGTGATCGGGCGCTACCCGAGCAAGGAAGAGCAGGAGAAATACCTTTCTTTTCTCAAACAGAGTATCAAGACGGGCGGCAAGCTGGACGGATTCAAAACCACGATCAAGGCGATGTTCCTAAGTCCGGAATCGATCTACCGGATGGAATTCGGCCTGGGTGAGGTCGACGAACACGGACGCCGGCATTTGTCACCGGACGAGCTGGCCCATGCAATCGCCTATGCCTTGACGGATCATAGACCGGACAATCATCCTCTCATTCGAGAGACCCTGCAAAAGGGAAAGCTGAAAACCAAGGAGGACGTGACCCGTCTCGTCCGCCAATTGCTCGATGAGCAACTCTTGACGGGGCACTGGGACCGCAAGGACCTGCCGCGGATCAGGCGTTTCTTTGAACAGTTTTTTGGGTTTCACCGGGCGGGCACGGTCTTCAAGGACAACGACCGGCGGGGTGCGGAAAAGATTAACCAATGGAACACGACCATGCTCATTCACGATGCCCGCATGCTCATTGAGCATGTACTGAAGAAGGACAAGGACGTCATCGCAGAGTTGTTGACCACCAATGAATACTTCATCGCCCATCCGGGTGACAACGAGTATGCCCGCGAGCATTACGATAAGAGAATCACGGAGATCTTGGATCCGGGTTACGTGGATGCCCGCATCGAGCTGCGCAAGAAACAGATCAAGGGGGATTTCAATTTTGATAATATGCCCGAAAAGGCCGAGAAAGCCCTCGTGGCGGCCCGACGGGATGCGGAGAAAACCGTAGCGATGTTTCAAGCGACGCTGGACAAGGGAATGCACCGCCATCCCAATTTTCCTTTCGAGGGCAAAAGGCGCGGCATTGCGGATCTCCTTTATATCGAGCCCTACAATTTGCCGAGCAGCGGTCGCCATGGGGAGCAAAAGTGGGACTGGCCCATCGAGCAACCGTTGAAGATGCCCGAGAAGGAAAGGTCCGGTTTGCTGACCCATCCAGCTTGGTTGACGGCCTATTCGCTCAATGAGGGCAATGATCCGATTCATCGGGGAATTTGGGTATACGAACGGTTGCTCGCCGGGGTACTCGGGGACGTCCCGCCGGACGTTGACGCGGCCGTACCGACCGACCCGCACAAGACCCTTCGGGAGCGGATGGAGCCACTGCGCAATCAACGATGCTGGAAGTGCCACCGCAAGATGAATCCCCTCGGTGAAGCCTTCGAGATTTTTGATGACTGGGGGCGCTATCGAACCCATCACTACTTTGACGAGAACGGTGAGATCTACCTGCGCCGGGACAACCAGTTCGACCGCAAACTCAAGGAGGGCAAACTCACGACCCGCAAGGTCGACGCATCCGGTGAAATTGCCTTTTCGGGTGATCCG
>PBMI01000068.1 GCA_002722545.1 Opitutia bacterium
CAAGAGGGCGTCGACGGGTGCTTCCCACTTGAGCGAAGTGCCGTTGGTCTTGAGGATCTTGCCGCTGTGGCCGACCTGGGAGGGGATCGTGAACCCGCCGCCGTAGAGAGCCCATTCACTAATAGAAACTGAATAACTTTCACCATTGTTAATAGTAATATGTAAAACATAATATTCATATGCTCCAATAGTAGATAAATTGTATTCATTTGCTTTACTTAAATTATCACTTGCTAGTTCAGATGATGATGAAGATGTATAAGTTGTTACATTGACCTGCCTATCTAATATAGTATATGTTCTATCATCATTTGAAACATATGTTGCTTTATCAGCACCTCTCAATTCCCAAGCTTTTGGTAGTTTATTTGGTGTAGTATTACCTCCCCAAAGTCTATATTTTGTAATTATTTGTGGTGTCGTGAATTCATAAGCAAATGCAACTGGAAAAACACCATCATGTCTAAGTGCTACTTCATCGCCACCAGCAAGAATATTATTATGTAATTTATCACTCATTGTCCAACTCTTATAATATCCATAAACACTATTAGTCGTGGTAACTACAGTATCTGCTCTATTAGTACCGGAACCATTGAATAAACCATATGATGTGAATGCCGCAGTCCCGCCCGCCCCCGCCAGCGCCTGCTCCTGGGTGAACGAGGTGATGGCCCCGGACCCGATTTCAGTTGCTGTTAGGATTGTAGGTACTGTTGCCCTATTATTATCAGTATCACTTGATTGTCCTATGAAAAAAGAAGAATCATGAAATAGATGACAAATTCTTATAAAATATGTTACATTATTATAACCCGGTATACCATTTGTAGGATCTTCATCAATGTATAAACCATTTACTGTAACAGAACGATATTGACCTTCACCGACAGTATCTAACCAACCATTAGCCCAGGATCTAACAGAACTTCCCTCCTCGTCACCTTTAGGGTCTGTGAGTGCAACATCTGGTGTATTATTTATTGCTATATTTCCAGCAGAACTACCCCAAATTATAGATCCATTTACCTTCTTTCCTAAACGTATAGCAAAATGACTATCAGAAGTACTACTTTGACCACACATTATTGTAGCTTTTATTTCTACTTTCGCATTTTGTGATACACTTATAGTTGTTTCTGTATTCATTAAAGTATCAATACTATCAGTACTTATATGTGACGCTAAATCTACCCAAACATCATGATCTAGTTGGGGACTGCTTGCACTATCAATTTTAATGGAATTTGTGATTAATGTCTGTTCACACGCGAGTTCCCTGAAGTTTGCGCCGTACTCGAGGGCGTCTCCTGTGCTGTTGACCGTGACGATCTTGCCCTTGTCTGCAGCGGTCATCGTGTTCGGGGTGTCCAACAGTTCTGTGAAATTGGAGCTACCGGACCCGGAGCCACCCGAATTCAACAAATGTGCCCCAAATGAATTCGTAGTTGAACCTTGTTCAAAATTTAAAGTGGAACCAGTTGAACCATCACCAGATATAATTCTAATCAAATCATTTTGATTTAAATATTCAACTATACTTGTTGAAGGTTTATCAGAAGCAGTTGCCAATTCAGCATAAGAAGTTCCAGAATTTGTAGATTTTTGAATGCGGTAATCAATACCACTTTTAATAAGAAGCCCTGAAAACATCACTTCAGATGGATTATTTTCAAGTTGCTTTAATCTTAAAGTGTCGTCGACTGCAATTTCGATTTTGATACTACTGCCCATGTCAGGATAGACGTCGTTGGGTGGATCAACGTCAACGATCTCCATTATGAGGTTGTCGTTTTTGTAGATTCCTATTTGTGCACGTCCATGTGATTGTCCTATTAAGTGCACACTAACTTGGTATACGCCCGCCACACTACAAGTAAATATTCCAGTAGCAGTATTAAAATCGCCATTCAGGTTTATTAAACCAGGGGCAGTTGTTATTTTACTACATTGTGTACCATCATCATAATTAGTATAAAAACCCGCGCTTGGTAGATCATTTGCATAACCACACCATGCAACAGTTGGTAATGTGAAGTTAGCAAAGATATTGTAATATCCTGTCACAGGAATCGTGTATATTCCTGCTGTGTAGTTTCCTCCTCCTGCATTTGTTGTTGTTTCGTCAAATGACACTACTGTATTTGTTGTTACTTCTTCAAAAGCAGTCCCACTTTTATACACCTTGAATCCCGTGCTCACTCCCCCGGACCCGGACCCGGACCCGGAGCCGGAGCCGCCCGACGGGATGGTGTAGGTGGTGTCTCCGATCTGCAGCGAGGTCAGATTCCCCGAACTCGCAGTGGCAGAGTTGGGCACAATCGGCTGCACTTTAAACGCTGCATTGTCACCCTTTTTGATTTCCACGTCGTTGTTCGTGTCCAGACTGATTTTGGTCATGGCACCTGGCGTAATTTGCTGGTCCGTCCCCATGTAGATCGAGTTGTCGGAAAGGAAGAGGTGCTGCACTTTCTTGTCGGCACTTCCCAGGTCGTACTGTTCCGTCGTGTTCGGCAGGATGTTCCCATTGGCGTCCTCCGTCCAGTTGGTCAACCCGGAGCCGGAGCCGCCGCCAGAGCCCGGTTCCCATTTGGACGTTGATGAGTCATATACAAGAATCTGACCGTTTGACGGGGCTGTCGACGAGACATCGGTGAGGCCACTGAGTGTTGACGAACCAGAGCCGCCGCCGCCTGTCGCACCGCCCGCGACGTGGATCTGGTTGCCCATGTACGGGTGTAATTCGCACATGTAGAAGAAGGTCGCGGGCGTCGTTTCGCTTGTTTCCAGGGTGTGGACGTCGTTTGTCTTTGTGAATGTGGGGGTGGTCAGTTTTGCCACTCCGAGGCCTCCACCAGCACTCGCGTAGAGGCCCAACGGATGGGTTTGAATGATTCCACTCACGTCGAACTTGTACGTCTTCCCGGCGACCAGCTGCAGGAAGGGTGACTCAATGCCATCGATGTAGTAGGCATTATTTAAGGAACCAGAGGGCCCCCCGTTAATTTCCGAAGGGTACCGATGATTTTCCTTACCTGCCACGGTGACCTTGAAGGTGTGGTCGGTGGACATGGTGAGGACTGCGCCGGTCACCTTGACGTTGTTCACCTTGACGTTGTCTGCCCGGACGTCGCCGTTGACGTGGAGCTTTTCGGTGGGGGACACTGTGCCGATTCCGACATTGTCCCCGATGAGGTGGCGGTGGTCGAAAAGGACGTCCGTGAGCGAAGACACGGACGTGATGCTGCCGATTCCGAGCTGCCCACTCGAATTCTTGCCGATGCACTTGACCGTCCCGTCGGCCAGGAGGAACATGCTGTTTTCGTCCCCGGCAGCCACTTGAACGACGTCAAAGTTCGCCAGCTCTGTTGCGTCGTTCGCAAAGTCGCCATCGTTTTCGTCAGTTCCGTCTGCCAGTTGGTATTGGGTGTTCCTGCCAAAAGCCTTAATTGTGCCAGAAGAGTTCAGCAATTGGACTAAGATGTGACCGTTTCCGACACTAGCATGGATAGCACGCGGTTCGTTGTTTGCGTTTGCGATGTACACACGTTGCGGCGTGTTTTGGAAAGAGGTGGTGTCGGACGGAATGCCCAATTGTTTGAAAGTGTTGTCCCCCCCTATTAGCGTTTCGTGAACTCCATTGTTGGTCCCGAACAGAACAGTGTTCTCCCCACCTGCCTGAATGTCCTGTACGTTGAACCCAGTTATAAATGTGTTGACAAACTGCATGGTGTTATTGTCGCTTGTTTGACCATTCTGGCCCTTGTCACCGCGGCCTACTGCATAAGCTTTCCCCAATCCAGAGGCACTAGTCAAGAAAACCGAGTGGTGATCTCCCGCAGCGATTTTGGTAATCACTTCATCAGCTGGAACGGTGACGTCGACGACCCCAGTTGTGCTGTTGTCATTGGTCGCGTCTCCCAGCTGGCCGTAGTAATTGTCCCCCATCGCCTTGATTTTGACGATCCGTTGTGAATACTGGTCGAATTCATGAACCAAAAATAGCGAATGGGATCTGCCTGCCGCGATGTCAATGACTTCTAGACTGTCCAACCCTGACGTGTTCGTCAAATCAGAGTGACCCAAGCATGTCACGGTTCTGTCGGATTTCAAAAACAGTGTGTGTTGGTTTCCCACAGCCACCTTTGTCACTTTGCCTGTGACCTGGGTGACGCTAACGGGGGTGGTTCTATTTATTGTTGTTCCATCGCCCAATTGGCCCTGCGAGTTGTCACCCACTCCTTTCACTGTGCCATCCGCCATGAGAAACATGGTGTGGTCGTACCCCGCTGCCACCTGCACGACCTTGTTGCCCATGACATTGGGCTTGTCGCTGACGAGTTTTGTCTTGGAGCCCGCGTCGTCCGCAAAAGTTTGGCACATCTCCTTGAAGTACACTTTGGAGAGGTCGTCGAACGGATTGGGCATCAAGTTGCTTGTCACGTAGACCCACCCCCAATACTTGGAAAGCTTCTTGACCTTTTCGTCGTCGTATCTTGGCTGCGAGTGCACCACTGCAATCCGTGTGCTCCGGTCGAACCTGATCTCGGACGTTTCCGAAGTGTCAATTGCAATCAAGTCGAGGTTAGGAAAGTCAAAGTCCTCGCTGGACATGATTTGGTCGAAACACACTTTGGTGATGTCACCGGTGTGTTGATAGATCGATCGGTCGTAGTACGGTGCACTTCGGACACCCGGGTTGATTGTGACAGTCACGAATCGTTTGAGCATCGACCGCGATTTCGTCTTGACCAATCGATAAATGGAATTGTAGTAGTCCAGGTAATTGTCAATGTCCTGCTGCGTCTGAAGGTG
Organism: Opitutia bacterium; assembly: GCA_002722545.1. Lineage (GTDB taxonomy): Bacteria > Verrucomicrobiota > Verrucomicrobiia > Opitutales > Seribacteraceae > Seribacter. Next base: position 4,816 of record PBMI01000068.1, read on the forward strand.
ACCAAGACCTAACCCATCGTCCCTGCTCCCTAGAGCCAGATACGGGGCCTCGTCGACAAAGATGCCCTGAATGGTGGGAAAGTATGTGAACCAGTTGACAATGTCCGTCTCAACATCGGCAATGGGTCGGTTCCCCATGTACCGGCCTCCAGCACCGTCATCCCGGCCCGATTTGACGTAGCCCATCACGGTGACGTTGTGATTTTTCAATCTTGACAAAAGTATTTCATAAACAGAATCGTAAACGCCCGCATCCAAGGGCCCGTTCCCAGGGTTGATGACAGCCAGTACCGGGACGTCCTGGTTTTCGTCCAAGATCTGCATCATGTCATCAAAGGTTTTTTTGAAATCATGTCGGAGAAAGTTGGGATACACGTAAAACGGGATGAAAATGCCCGTCTTGTTCTGTGGGGCCCTGGACGTGGACAGCAGCCCAAAGTCCAGGTCCATGAAGTCGTTGATCGGGGTCAGGTCCGGGATGCTCGGTTTGTTGATGAGGTCGTTGTAGTCGATACGCCCCGTGGTGGCGGCCGAGACCACTAAGGACCCGCCTGCCAGACCGCCCGAACCTGAACCTCCGGACGAAGTTGCGGACAATAAATTGATCATGGTGAGCGCCTTTACATATGGCTCACAGAAAAAATCATGCGAAGTCGTCCAACGGTCGTGTCGGCCAGGTCACATTTTTCAATGTCCCGTTCACGTCGAGCTCAGGAGAAGCAGTGGACGGCAGATCACGAAGGGCCTGGCGGTAGATGATCCATGATTCTTTCGCGGTTTCGTTCGCATGTGGCCAATCGGGGATGCTTGTGAATTTGTCACTCTCTTCCAATTTTTTGTTTCGCTCTTGCCGGAGCAACTTCATCGGCTGTTCCGCCAAGATCTCTTGCCAGGCCGCTTCACATTGGGCCAAAGTGGGCTTGGGTGCCGTGTTGGACGGATCCCAGACTACCCTGTTGTAGTCGTTGCCGCGGATTTCAAACTGTGCGTCCGACACGAGGCGTAAAATGCTAAGTGCTGTGTCCATAGTTAAGTAGATGGTTCACAAAAAATAAATCAATACTCTGTGACTGTCAACGTCGAAACAGTCAGTGGATAGTTAAAATTGTTAGGTGTTGCTCCAAATCTATTGATGCGAATGGTGTTGTCTATCGGGGTAACTGCGTCCAGATCATTACGATTTCGAACTTTCACAGAGTAAGTCACCTTGTCACCAACCTGCACATCACTCGATGATAAATCGTCCACGAAAGCAAACGAGACATTTTCTATATAAAGGTTTGCTTGACCAACGTGTTCAAAGGTTGACTTCTGTGCAAATGACACTTTGAGGGCGTTGTTGAAACCACTGTCTGTGTTTACCCCAATATCTGTATTGCTACGAAATGAATTTGAAGTGCCAACATGAACGTTACGAGTAAGAATGCCTTGAAAGTAAGCATTAGTAGTGCCACCCGATAGGTGAAGCACAACCTGTATGTGCATTTTGCTGGTCAAAGTCTGCGGTACGATGCCAGAACAGACAGCCAGTGCATTTGTGGGACCAAACACTTCCCACCATTCGGTAGTCGCAATTTCGCGTTGAACAGCTTCTTTTAATTCCGTGAAGTCAATTTTTCGTTGCGAGTAAACAAGATTGTCCCCCGTGCTGTTGACGGTCACGATTTTCCCAGCGTCTGCAGCCTGAGGCGCGGGGAATGAACTGGACGTAATCACAGGCTTGTTGATCAAGTCTTTGTAGTCGACTTTGCCCACGTTTGATGCCGACACAACAAAAGAACCGGATAAACCAGTAATCAAACTTATGCCCGTCATGGTGCTTACTGGGGCACAAAATAATGGACACCTTCACGATCGTCTGACGCAGCACCCCGGGCAGTGTGGGGGGACATGGGTGCACGAGTCCTGGCACCACTGGTCGGTGAAAGGGGCACAGTGCGCAGAGTGTCGTGCCTCGTACTCGCGCGCAGGAGCAGGCAATGGGGACAGTGAAGGAGCCAGGGACGGGGAAAGAGAAGGGGCAAGCGACGGGGACAGTGAGGGAGACGCCGACGAAGACCAAGACGAAGACCACGTTGAAGACCACGACGAAGACCACGTTGAAGACCACGACGAAGACACTGTTGAAGACCAAGACGAAGACACCGTTGAAGCCCATGACGAAGAGACCGTCACGGCGGACGACACGGGATCGGATGCGGAGAGCACCACCCATCCTGGGGCGAACGGCGAGGGGGACGGGGTGGCCGACGGTGGCGGGACAGGCAGACTGTTGAAGCCGAGCAGGAGAACCAGACAGCAGAGGAGAACGATCCCGGCCACCATAACCAAGTACTCTGTGGCGCGGGCACGGGGTCGTGCTTGCTCCTCCTTGCACTCTCGGGCGACAGGAACATTGACTGGCGGAAGGACGACGGCTCTCATTTATGTCAGACAGCAAACAATTTTATTCGTCGCATTGTTCGCAACGCTTTATTTCGGAATTGGCGGAAGACCATTCGTCCATTTCGGTTTCGCTCTCGGTGGACGGTTCCTTTTGCAGAATCCCCTCCTTGAAGTTGCGAACGACGTTCATTCCTCGCAGCTCGTCCAGTTCGTCCAGGACCCCGGGCTTCTTCGGCACGGAAGCCGCCCGGACCTCGCGCCTCGTTACCACCGGTTCCTCGGGCTCTTGGAAGAGATTCTCGACGCTGGGGGAAACGCGGGTGCGGGTGGTTGTGTCGTGGGGGGGCCTGTGCTTCCTTTTGAAGCGACGGGAGTGGGTTTCGGGTGCCGGGTGCAGCTGTTTTGCCACGTTGACTTTTTCGAGTTCGAGTTCGAGCCTGCGGTCGCGCTCCATTTCGGTGTAGGTCCGGAGCTTGGTCATTTTGATCGTGTGTGGGACCGGGACGTGGAGGTTCCGGACGTCCCTTCGGTTGGTGAACTTGCGCTCGGTCTTGGTCGAGACGGGCGGCGAGAGGTCGAGCAGCTGCTGGAAGGCGGCCTCGAACTTCTGGCACGCCTCCCTGCCGCTCAGTTTCCGGTCGACGGCGCGCACGCAGATCTCGGCCTGGATCTGGCGGCTGAGCTTCTCGAACTGCAGGTGGCTCTGAAGGTTCTGCTCGGTCAGGGCGGGGATCTTAAGGAACGACGACACCGAGTTCAGGATCGAAATGAGCATCGAGAGCATCCCGATCACCAGGGGCACGTGGCTCTCGGCACCTTCGCCCACGATCTCGACCAAGGTGGACTGCGCGGCACTGGCGGCTCCTGCCAACAGCGAGATGACGATGGTCGGGATGGTGATGCCCGAGTTGATGCGGTAGTAGTGCGCGTACTCGATCCGGTGCAGGACGGAGCGGGAGATGCACCGTTGGGCCAGGTCCTTGAGGAGGGATTCCTGCGAGCTGTGCCAGGACGTGTCAGACGCAACCATCTTTGACCAAACGTGAGATTAATTTTTGAGGCCTACTTGATTTTGGGGAGCGTCTTCAGGGCCGCGTCCAGCACCTGGGTCTCCTCCGTGTCGTCGTCCACACTGTCCACGTCGGACTCGGGCTCGGGCTCAATCACTTCTTCCGGCTCAACCTTGACCTTGACCTGCTTCTTGGCTGGGTCTTTCTTTGAAACCGCAACGACCTCGACATCTGCGTCTTCTGCGTCTTCCGCCGGTTCCGCATCAATGCCGCCCTTGGGGATTACCAACGCGACTGCCTCTTCTTCCATGGCTGCTCTTGGATCAAAACGTGTTCGTGTTTCTTCCTCTAATGTTTCTCGTCTCGCCAATTCCTCCAACCTTTCTGCTTCTTCTTCATTTATGACTTCCTCTAAGTTTGTTTTCGCCGCTGCTATCTGATCTGAAATGGACATCCTTGATGTGTCGAACATGATCCTGTATAGTTCAATTGACAAACGCCCGAGTTCTGCAAAGGCCTCTTTTTCTGCGTCCACTCTGGAGGGCTCCGGGGTTTTCTTCTTCTGCTTCTTCCCCTTTGCGCCGGTCCTGAACCTCTGGGACTCGAAGAACTCGATGCGGTCGGAGTCGTCGATGCGGGGGAGGGGCTGCCCGTCGGGGTAGACCTCCTCCAGATTCCGGAACGCGTGGGGCTGACGAAACTCTGCCTTGCCCTCAAAGAACATTTACCAAGACGGATAGAAAAAATATTGTTGCGGATTGAATAACTGACTTCATGAGGTACTGCGATTTCCAGGCGCAACTCTGCGATCATTTGGTCACCAGCAAACGGCTCTCCACCTCGACCCCGACGCCGGTGATCATCCGAAAGGAAGCGGGACCGAAGCACCGAGCGCTTTGCGAGACCTGCCGGTCGGCCGACAACTTTGCGATCACGATCAACCTGAACGAGGAGACGATTCTTCTGCTCGCGATCCTGATTGCTGTCGTTCTCTTGCTGCGCTGATTTTTTTCTCTTGGGTGATACATAAAGATGGCATCGTCCGTAGCGATCCGGGACCAGCTGCTCGGGTACAATGTGGGGGTCCAGGACGCCCGACTGCGGGAGCTCGCGACCCTGAAGCCGCTGAACCCGTGGCGGACGGCGTTTGTGTCGCCCCGGTCGTACGCGATCGAGCACGAGACGATGGAGCTGATCTCGGAGCACCTGACCATCGACAGGCCCAAGATCGAGTTCGAGGTGCCGACGTACGGCGACCTGTTCAACGCGGTGTACGTGCAGTACGACCTGCCGCCGGTGACCCAGCCGGCCGTCGGGATCCGGTACTACCAGAACGGGGTCGGGATCGCCATGATCGAGAAGGCGGAGCTGTGGTGCAAGGGGCGGCTGCTCGACGAGGTGGACCAGAAGTACATCTACATGAACCACGAGGTGCACGGGACGCAGGTGGACGAGGCCGTGAACCTGACCGACCGGGTGACCATCCCCGAGATGGCGCTTTCGTCGTCAGGGGGGCTCAGCGTGACCGTGCAGATCCCGTTCTTCTTCACGCGGGACCGGCACTCGTTCCTGCCCCTGCACAGCGTCCGCGAGGCGTGCGAACGGCTCAAGGTGCGGATCTACCTGAAACCGATGGCGGACCTGGTGGTCAACCTGCACTGCTCCCCGCTGGGCCTTTCGCACGAACGGCACCGCATCCAGTGCTACGGACGGACGATCCTGCTGCCGGCCGAGCAGCGTGGGGACTACATGCAGAAAAGGGACTACCTGATCACGACGGTCTCTGCGTTCGACACGCACGGGACGCCCTTCAAGGACCAGCTGATCCGGACGGACCTCCCGATCGGCGGCAGCGTCAAGAACCTGCTCTTCGCCGTCGCGGACAACAGCCGCCAGACCGTCTCCGACATCAGCACAGATCTGGTGCCCTTTGCCGGAAATGACGTCAGGGGGCTCGTCGGCAAGTTCGCGGCCCGATCGGACGCTGTTTCCGACTACAACTGTTTCGACCCGACACAGGAGCGTTTCTTGGCATCGGTTGGCGTGCCTCCGATCACATTCGACGACGGAACAGGCGCTGACATTTTGAGCGTGTTCGTGTCGGGAAATCACCTGTTCACTGGTGGGGGCAATTTTGCAAATGGAACAGCCAACATGTGGAATGCAACAACAGGCGCACTGGTCCGCACTTTCTCACCCGGAACTTCAAATGTGAACAGTGTGCACGTGTCGGGTGGCTACTTGTTCACGGGGTCGAGCAACCAAACTGCCCAAATGTGGGACGTCACAACAGGCGCACTGGTCCGCACCTTCTCACATCACGGCACCGTGTACAGCGTGTTCGCGTCAGGAGATTACCTTTTCACCGGGGCACACGACGGATTCAACCACACACAAAACGCCCAGATGTGGGAGATCGAAACAGGCAACCCGGTCCACACATTCATCCACTCACAAACCGTGAACAGCGTGCATGTGTCAGGAAATCACCTGTTCACAGCCTCGAACGACAAAAAGGCCAGGATGTGGGACATCACCGCACCATACAGCCTCGAAAAAACTTTCTCGGGACACAATGGATCAGTGCTTTCCGTCTTCGTCGCCGACATAGAAGGTCAGACGTTCCTGTTCACGGGATCATCGGACAACACGGTCAAGCAATGGAACATCGCTGCTGCAGGAAACCCTGGTGTCTTTCAGAACTTTGAGAACGGATCTACGGTGTGGAGTGTCCATGTCGTGGGAAATCATTTGTTCACGCCCTCCGGAGAGGACGCCAAGATGTTTGACATCACGACGGGATCATTGCTCCGCACTTTCTCGGGTCACAGCAGCTTCATCGTCAGTGTGTTCGCGACAGAGACTCACCTTTACACTGGATCCCTTGACGGCACCGCCAAAAAGTCCTCTCTTGCCCCCCCAAACCCGCTCCGGGCATCCTCGAACGTCCTTGAGCACCGACGGGACGGGCGAATTGGGTCGCTGATGATCCCCGGGGACCCCTTCGAGTTCCGCGCCGTCGACAAGGACACGGGCAAGGAGGTCGAGCCGCTCAAGAGTTTCCAGCTCAAGGTGGACGGCAAGAGTCGGTTCCATGCAGAGGCCCCGAGCTACCACTTCCGGGACCCAGCCTTCAACAGAGTGGGCCGGCGCGGCGTCTACTCCTACAGCTTCGCCAAACATCCCTCTGATCCGCACCCAAGCGGCCACCTCAACTTCTCCCGCGTGCAGGACGTCAAGGTGGTCGCCCGTGCCAGCTCGGCCAACGACAGCACACTCTTCCTCTTTGCCGAAAAGCACAACATCCTGACCACCGACTCGCGCGTCTTTTCGGTCAGGTACTCGCTCTGACGCAAACGGCCGATTTTTTTTTCTTGAGCATAGGGTAACAACAAGAACACCATGTCTAGTGGCATTTGGTCCGAACTCGCGTCGCATGAGAGCACCCACGTCCAGATGCTGGACCAGCTGACCGTCGGCCAGGTCGACCTTTTCAGCAAGGGTTTCCGCTCTGTCCGCAACTTTGCCGTTGAGGACAAGAAGAGCACCGTGGCGACCCAAGCCATGTCGGGTCTCGACGCCCAGGAGCTCACCTTCGCCCTGGAGGGGTCCTTGGTAGGCGACTTCGTGAACGCCTGCCATCTCGAGATCAAGCTTCCGGCACTGGAAGACGTTGCCGACACTTCCCTGACCAGCTACGTGTGGGCTGTCGGGTTCGCCATGATTGACTCGGTCTCTCTCCACATTGAGGGTCAGGAAGTCGAGAAGCTCAGCGGCGACTACATGGAGCTGCACGACGAGCTGCACCGCAAGCCCGGCCAGGCGCTCCAGGAGGCCGTCTTCAAGTACGACCGGGTGACCGTGCCTGAGCTGGCTGCGCTTTCGAAGACCGCCCGCACCCTTTACGTGCCGCTTCCGTTCTTCTTCACGCGCGGCCCACACTGCATCCTGCCTGTCGGGAAGCACTTTGATGCCATGATCGGCAGGACCGTCAAGGTCGAGGTCCACTGCCAGCTTCGGGCAATCGATCAAATTGCAATCGCACTGCCCCTTCGAGGTGGTACTGCCATAACAGCCCCAGCAGGTCTGGACTGGTCGAAGATTTCCGTCCAGCTTTACGTGCAGCAGATCTACCTGGAGGAGGCCGAGTCGAAGGCCATGTGGATGTCTTCTGGATCGACTGGATCGTACCGTGCCATGTGCACGACCGTCCAGGCCCTGCACGGCAAGAGCTCGGTCTACCCCAACCTCGATGGCTCTGGGACCATTGACCGGAAGAAGATCCCGCTCCGATTCCCGACCAAGAACATCATTTTCGCCATCGCCGACCAGGAGCGCCTGGGAAGAACCGTCGCGGTCGATGCTGCCCCCTTTGGAAGCGGCGGTGTGTCTGCACTATACGGGACAAAGAGTCTTCACGCAACCGGCTCGGATTCGGATTGGAACGCCGTGAAGTCGGGGTCCAAGGACTTGGCAACCATTTCCCAAAGCGGTAGTGATGTTGGAGACCTCCGATCCTCCGGAGACGTCAAGGAGTGGCGGGCGGACGGACAGGCGGGTGCGCTGTTCCTGCCGGGCAACCGCTTCGACTACCGTGCCGCCAAGGATGGTGTGGAATGCGAGCCGGTGAAGACCTTCTCTCTGAAGCTGAACGCACAGGAGCGTGTGAACACCAACCTGCAGCCCTCGTACCTGCGGACGGTGCAAACGCTGGCCTTCAACAACCGACCGCGCAAGGGCATCTACACGTACTCCTTCGCGCTGGACTCGTCGAGCCCGTACCCGACCGGCACCGTCAACTTCTCGCGAATCCACAACCGGGATCTCCGGATCGTGGCCAATGGCAATCATGGTGCAGCCGGAGATTCCGTCAAGGAGCTGATTCTGTACGCCGAGAGCATCAACATCTTCGAGATCGCGGCGGGCAAGACGGCGGGGCAGTTCGCGTACACGGCCTAATTGTGCAATGAGCCGGCAGCAATTTAATCTTGGGAATCATTCATGACGACCGAGATTTCGCTGCAGAAGCCCACAGCCAAGGGCAAAAAGTTCAAAATGGTATTTTTCGAAAAAGGCGGGAAGACCCGGACGACGCACTTTGGGCAGAAAGGGGCGTCCGACTTCACCCGGCACAGGGACAAGGACCGGAAGGCGCGGTACTTGGCTCGACACCGGGTGCGCGAGAACTGGGACGACCCGTACAGTGCGGGCAGTCTGTCACGTTACGTGCTATGGAACAAGCAAACACTGTCTGCGAGTGTCCGGGACTATGCGCGCCGGTTCGGGTTCCGGGTGAAGCGATGATGTGCGCCCGGTGTGAGATCCGGAGGAAGCACCGAGAAGGGCTGTGCCGACGGTGCCGTTCGGACCGACAAGACGGCCTGGAGACCTTCAAAGAGGTGCAAGCGCGAATGGACTTGGCGCTTGGGGTCACACGGCCACTGATTGGGTCCACACCGATCCCATCCGGCTTCAACATCAAGTTTGACCGGTGACAGCAGATTATTTTCTCGTGTTGACGTCAATGGAAAGATGCAGCTTTTCTTCAGCTACTCGCACAACGACAGCAACGAGGTGCAATCGGCGCGCATCCGACTGCTCGACCACAACCGTTTCAATGGGAACGTGTGGATTGACACGAAGAAGATGGAGGTGGGGCAAGACCTGAACCGCATGATGTACGAGGGGATCGAGGCGTCGTCGCACGTCGTGTGTTTCCTGGGCAAGTCGTACACCGAGTCGGCCAACTGCATGTTCGAGCTCAGATTGGCGCGGACTTTAGGCAAAGTGGTGATTCCGGTGGTCCTCCGTCCGGACAAGGAGCAGTTTCCTTTCGGGAGTGACGAGCTGGCGGACCTGATTCCGGAAACCGTGCTTCGGATCCAGGAGACGGACAGCAAGAAAGTGACCGACAAGATTGTCAAGACGGTTGAGTTCCGGACACCCCGCAACTCTTCTACCGGACGGCGGGCCTCGAGGGCGAACAAAAGTGTGCACCAAGGCAGCCCGGGGGAGTACGAGGCACAGGACTTTGTGCACCGCCAGAACCTGAACGACAACGACCTGCGCAACATCCGCCACGTCGTCCGGCGGGGGCAAGGCGAGCTTGTCAACGAGATGCTCAAGGACGACCTCTCACTGTCGGGCCGATTCGCGCTGATCCGGATGGCGAACGACGCACCCCGCACGCCCAAAGGTTCAATCTGATTCGATCTCTTCGATCTCATCCGGCTCCTGCGAGGAGACCTCTTCGATTTCATCCTGTTCTTCTGTGAGGTCGACAACGGACTCCGAATCCACCTGTTGTTTTTCGTTTTCCTCTCCTGTGAGGTCGATCACTTCGGAATCGATGAGCGTGGTGCGGTTGCGGTGACACTCGTAAAGGGTACCGACTTCACACGCGTACCTGTTTCTGAGTCTGCGGTATTCGGCAAACGAACCGAGCCTGAACTTTTCCTCGAACAGCCCTCTGCGCCACAGTCGAGCCGTGTCGTTGATGTACTCGTTGTAGTGCGCCAGCTTCGTCCGGAGCTGCTCCTTGGTCCGGCTCGGGCTGGGTGTCTCCAGGTGGAACTCTGTTGTGAGATAGCGATTGGCCTCCTTCCGAAGCAGGTGCGAATTGTAGTCTTCCGGATCCGGATACGCAGCACGTTCTGCGTACACCTCAACCATGGTGTCGTCGAACACATAGACCCGCCTGTTTTCGGTGATGCGCACTTCAAAGAGTGTCCGGGCGACGTCTGCACCCTTCAGCGCCTGCACCCTTGCGCGAACAGCACCGTCGAAGTAGGGTTCGGTGTAGCTGAGACTCTCCCACAGGTCTTGCCACAGTGGCGATTTGAAGGCATTCTTGGCGATGGAGGAGTCCCGGATTTCGCCCTGCATGTGGTGCATGTCGTGGACGAATTGGGAAACCAATCGAACACGTTCGTTGTCGACCTGCCGCTGAAAGTCAAGTTGGGGGTAGATCCAGTCCATGTGTCGTGCCATGCCGTTCCGCAGACAAAAAAAAAGCCTTATGTGCCTGTTCTAGTGCGGCACAAAACTTTTTGTGCATGCTAGTGGTAACCCGTCATGAACGACAACCGGTACAAGACCAAACTGCACGTGTCTTCCGAGACCCGCAAGGGCTCCGGCGACGACACGAACGAGTTCCGTTTCGACCTGCCCAACGGGGTGTCGCACCTGAAGAAGGTGACGATCGCGGAGGCGGAGATCGTCAACTCCATGACCCCGATCCA
>PBMI01000069.1 GCA_002722545.1 Opitutia bacterium
CTTTGCTGGCGGTGGAGATCCAAACATATCCTCTTCTTCATCTTCGTAGTCGTACACGATTCTAGCTTTCTCCTAAAGAGACAAATCGAGCAAGCGTATTCAGTCGAGGTTGGTCTGTAACGGCGCCAAATGATCTCTGTGGATGACTTCTGGTCTATTTTTTCCAGGAAATGCATCAAGCACTTCGGAATTTGTCTTTCCCCTTATGAGAAGAAGTTCATCCTTTCCGAATCGAGATATTCCACGGGCAATCGTTTTACCGCTCGGGTTGATGATTTCGACGACTTCGGCTTTGTCAAACTCTCCCTTCACCTCGGTTAACCCACGAGCAAGAAGACTCCCACCATTCAAAAGAATAGCTTCACAGGCACCTTCGTCGATTTGGAGGGATCCTTTGGGTTCTGGAAAAAAGGCAAGCCACTTCTTTCTCTCGTTCAATTCAAGCCCGGAAGGAGCAAAAAAGGTTCCTTCCGCTTGTCCATTGACGATTCCCATAAGATGCTGAGGGTTTTCTCCACTACCAATGAAAACTGCGCAACTTGATTTCGTTGCGATTTTCGCTGCCGTTATTTTGGTCGTCATTCCGCCGACTGCCGTGGGGCTTGTGGTTCCTTGAGCCATTTGGTCGATCGAGGGAGTGATTTCTGCAACGAACGGAATGAGTTGCCCGGCATCCGGGTGGGTCATCAATCCTTTTGCAGTCGAGAGAATGACAAGAAGTTCGGCCCTACTCAAAGAAGCCAAAAGGGCTGACAGCACATCGTTGTCCCCAAACTTTATCTCTTCGTCACTAACGGAATCGTTCTCGTTGACGATGGGTACGATTCCTCTTTCAAGCAAACTGGCAACGGTTTCCTGAACCTTTATGGAACGGTCTCTACTTTTAAAATCCTCTCGTGTAAGCAAAACTTGAGAGGCAATCAAACCCACGCTCTCGAGTGCTTCGCTCCATGCATTCATGAGCAAGCATTGACCGACGGAGGCACAGGCCCTGAGGAGTGCGAGCTCTTTTGGCCGTTCTTTTATGCCTAGCTTCCCCATACCTAGGCCAACGGAACCGGAACTGACCAAAATGGTTTCGATCTCGGCAGCTTTCAATTCCTTTATTCCTTCGCCCAGCCGAACCATACGATCCAAATGAATTAGACCATCGCCGGCGGAAAGAATGCCGGTCCCCAACTTGATCACAACTTTTCTCAACTTTCGAGGCCCCGGTTGTTCCTTTTATCCGTCGTTAATTATCTAGACTTGAAAAACTCAGAGGTTTGAAGGGAGTAGGACGACTAAACCTTTCGGAGGTCTTGTTCCTTGGAGGAAAGTGCTTGGTTGATTTTGCCGACACAGTCATCAGTATTCTTTTGGACATCTTTTTCGGCTCGTTTGAAATCATCTTCGGGTAGCCCTTCCTTTTGGGCTTCCTTCAGAGCATCCATTGCCTCTTTACGGGATGCCCGAATACCAATCCTTCCTTGTTCTGTAAAACCTTGCGCTATTTTGCAGAGTTCCTCCCTTCGTTCGCCGCTTAATTCGGGCATCGGTAACCTGATGATTTCTCCCGTAACGATTGGATTAATCCCAATTTTTGCTTCGAGTAAGGCTTTTTCGATGGGACCTGTTGTTGATTTGTCCCATGGTTGGATCTGAATCGTACGGGCATCAGGAGTAGTGATGGCGGCGACATCTCTTAGCTTCATTCCTGATCCATAAACATCGACCATTATGTTTTCCACCATAGAAGTATTGGCCTTACCGGTGTGAAGGGTTGAGAATTCATGCAAAACATGGTCAACGGATTTTTGCATGTCGGAATCCATTTTGTCGAAAATTTGTTTTGTTTCCATAGTATTTTTTCTTGTTTCTTTAAAATTATTTTTGGCAACTCGCTTGGAACGGGGCTCCCTGTATAACCATCATTCTTTTACAATTGTTCCAAAGCTCTTACCTGAAACTGCTGATCTAATTGATTCCTTTTGCCTGAGGTCGAAAACGAGAATGGGCATCCGGTTGTCCATGCAAAGAGAGAAAGCAGTCGAATCCATAACCGAGAGCCGGTTCTCAAGACATTCCATGTAAGTCAACCGGTCATATTTCTTGGCATCATCGTATTTGTGGGGATCCTTGTCGTAGATCCCGTCGACTTTGGTGGCCTTCAAGATGATGTCGGCTGAAATCTCGCTTGCCCGCAGGGCAGCTGCAGTATCCGTTGAGAAATACGGGTTACCTGTCCCAGCGACGAAAATTACGATGCGACCTCTTTCCAAATGGCGGATTGCTCTTCTTTGAATATAAGGCTCGGCTAATTTGTCCATCGGTATGGCGCTTTGAACACGAACGACGGCACCCATTTTTTCAAGCCGATCCATAAGGGCAAGCCCGTTGATAACCGTGGCAAGCATACCCATCGAATCACCTGTCGTCCGGTCGATTCCTTTGTCGCTTCCCTGCAAGCCCCGAAAGATATTGCCACCACCGACGACCAAGCCAACCTCAACCCCCATGTCGGAAACAGCTTTGATCTCTTCGCAAATATTTTCCAGTGATTGGGCGTGAATGGGTTCGCCTTCGCTTCGACTCCCCAAAATCTCACCGCTGATTTTCAGGACTACTCTCTTGTATTGGGGGTTCATGAGTTACCTGTGCGAGGGAGCAACATTCTTGACTTTAAAGGAGCGATGTTCATAGTTTGCGAGCGTAGCCTGGTGGTGTAATGGTAGCACAGGAGTTTTTGGTACTCTCAGTCGGGGTTCGAATCCCTGCCGGGCTGCCACTTTTACCTTCGGCCTTTGTGGTTGATTTAATTGTTTGGCGAACTGTCGAACGGGTCGAAGGGAGGTGGAGGAGGTATGGCGGGCACACTATCCGTGGAAGGTGACTGGTCGAAGATATCTCCCAATGGAACCGAACTTGCATTAGCTTCCTCGAACGGACTTGCAGGTGGAGCGGGTTGATCATTTTCCTCGAACGGATCAAAAGAGGGAGGCGGCGGAGGAACTGCAGGCGCCGCAGGTTGTGAGTCGTTGTCGAATGGATCGAAGGTTGGAGCCGGTGGTGGAGGAGGAGGCGGTGGAGGCACGAATGCATCCGGTGCCGGCCCCTTTGGAGGAGCGGGAACCACAGGTGTCACAGGTTGTGGCTCGTTGCTGAATGGATCGAAGGTTGGAGCCGGGGGCGGAGGTGGCGGCGGAGGTGGAACGAACGTATCTTGAGACGGCCCCGCAGGTGTCACAGGTTGTGGCTCGTTGCTGAATGGATCGAAGGTTGGTGCCGGAGGCGGAGGTGGTGGCGGAGGAGGAACGAATACTTCAGGAGCGGGTTGGACCTCGACCGTTGGAGCGGGAACAGTCGGCGCCGCAGGTTGTGGCTCGTTGCCGAATGGATCGAAGGTTGGTGCCGGACCTGGAGGAGGTGCTGGGACTGGAGGAGGAGGGGGTGATTCGGGAACAGGTGAGGGGGCAGGAGGATTGGCGGGGGTGACTGGGGTGAAGTTATCCTTCCATTTTTTGCTTGGTGATGATTTGCCGTCTTTGGGCTCTTTAACCTCAACGGGCGAGTGGTTTGGAGGACGGGGAGGTTGGGGTATGTCGATTTCCGAAGGAGTCGCCTCGGCGGCAGATGACGCTTCGACTCTAAGACCAGTCATGAGATCCTGTATGGGAGTTCCGTCCACAAACCTAAGCTCGGAGACTTTCTTGCCGTTCTCGTTCCACTCCGTGCAAATACCGTTTTCTTGGTCTTTTTCGAAATTAAAGTCGAAGGCAAGTTGTCCATTGGAAAACCAACCCTTTGAGTTACCTTGCATCATGTCGTCTATGAAATCCGAGACGATGCGTTTTTGTCCATTCTCATACCAAGTGGTTTTCAGTCCGTGCATTTGGTCCTTTTGGTAGGAAGTGGACATGCTTTGCTGTCCCGACGGATACCATTCTGCGGCAGGGCCTTCCTTCAGTCCGTGTCGATAGAACGTAGATGATTTTTTGGCTTCGTCCGGAAACCACTCGAGTGCTTCGCCATGAGGCTTCCCATTCTTCATGTTGACCTCAAAAACTTTGACCCCATTGGGGTGCCATTCCTTTTTCGGTCCACTCAGGACGTTTTTTGAATAAGTCTCTTTTCGAAGTAGTTCGCCTGTAATCCGGTATTCCTCGGACTCTCCATCTCGAACGCCCTCGGAAAAACGGATGACTCTGCGCTTTCTCCCATTGTAGAAATATTCAATGGTTGGGCCATGGCGCTTCCCGTCTTTCCATCCGGAGACTGATTTTGTTGGGCTTTGCTCGAAAGTTTCTATGGCTTTTCCCGAGAATACTTCCGTTGGTCTCGAAAAGTTTCCGTCCACGTTAGCTAGTCGTACGGCTCCCTCGTCATCAAGATCCAACCAATGCAGCATAACTGTCTGATCAGAGAATGGCCCTTGAGACGAAGGCGCGACGCATGAAGAAAAAAACAAAATGAAGATCAGGCCAAAGACAGGTTTTATAAACATTTTCATCATGTAAATGTAATGCCGACAGGGTAACTCCGTTGCAAGAGGTTTTTCCATTGACATGCAGGACCAAGGGCCACCAAAAATTATGAAAGCCCCCTTTTTTCAAGCTTACCTGAGTTTACCCGGAATTATCCTGACCAAACAGGAACTCTTCGAGGTCCCTTCTTTGTTTCTTCGAAGGCCTACCCTTGGTCGCTGGCAAACTAAGTCCGATTTTGAAATTTTTGCTTTCCTCGGATGCTCGCTTGTAAGATTCGGCAGGAGTCAGATCTTCGTAATACTCGTTCGCCTGGCTTGCGGAAACTCTCTTTTCGAGCAGATCCAAAACTTTGATGGTCTTCAAAAGCGAGCCTTTGCGAATTTCCAGAAGGTCGCCCGCTTGGAGCTTTCGGGAAGGCTTGGCCGTTCGCTCGTTGACTTTTACCCAGTTTCTCTTGCAGGCGTCCGAGGCAAGGGTTCTTGTCTTAAAATGCCTTGTTGACCATAGCCAACGATCCAGTCGGGTGCCGGACATTACGAAGGAGCTGTTTTTGTAGGCGACAACCTGATTTCGAGCGAAAAGACCTTGCCGGTCTTAAGTTGGACTTGAAGGTTTTTCGTTTTTCCTCCGGGCAAAGCAATCGAAGAGACGTCGGATGAATTAATGCCGCTCCTCAAAAGGGCGAAGGGAAGAAAATTAAGAATCTCGGGAGGGTATTCTTTAAAGTCCGGGATAAGAAAATCTCTTTTGGATAAGCGCAGCCCATCCAAAAGAAAAAGAAATCGATCTTTCTCGGTAAGCTTCAACCCTTTTGCAATCTTGTCCAGGGTGTCGGTTCCCGCTATTCGGATCCCGTTTTCAACGTCGTTGACGATTGAAGTGGCGACCCCACTGGTCTTTGCCAGTTGAGGTTGGGTCATGCCGGTCTTTTTACGGAATGCCTTGAGCTTTTTTCCGAACTTTTTGGGCGTTACTTCCATACGACCACCCTCAATGGTCGGCCGCATTGAGGCAAGTCAATAGATTTTGGTTTGTTATTTTTCCCTCAAGATCGCCCGGTAGATCTGACCCGAGGAATTAAGGTCACCTGATTCCGAGTGATTACCATCGATGGGAATCAGTTCGATAAGAAATTCCTGATTGGTTGCAATGCCGGTCCTGTTCGTGTCCATGGCCCAAGCTTTTGTCGTGAGGGTAGAATTGGCTTCGGTGGGTACAGGATTGCTCTTGGAGGAATTCTTTTCATTCGAGTCGAACCAGCTTGAAAGGTCCTTCATGACTTGATGGACCTTTTCTTTGTTTTGAAAGTAAAGGGTGGCGCAACCTCCAATGGCAAGAAGGCAGGTCAGATAGAGAATCCATCTTGATTTTTCGCGTTTGGGCATGGGTGGTCTGGGTCCCTGTATGCTCTCATCCCATTCTTCCCATTCCCTTCTTTCCTTTGCCTTCTCGATTACGGCACCGGTTATGATGGCTAGTTCGTACAGCACGTAGAGAGGAATGGTCAGAATGCACAGGGTTACGGGATCTCCGCCCGGCGTGATGAATGCAGCCGCGACCAGGAGGATAACAAGCACGAGCCGGCGATTGTCGCGCAACTTTTGGACGGATAGAATCCCTATTTTAATCAGGAGGATGAGGACAAGTGGAAATTGGAAGGCTATCCCGACGGCAAAGGTCATCCAAATTACGGTGCTGTAGTAGTTGCCCGCTTCCGGACGATAAACGTCGAGACCGAGTACGTTGAATGAAAACTCGATGGTAAAGGCCAAAGAGTAAGGCAGAATAAAGAAATAGGTCATGGACGCACCAGCCAGAAAAAGAAGGGTGGCAGCGAGACAACCAGGCAAGAAAACCCTCTTTTCGCGGGGTGTTAGGCCGGGAACCACGAAGCCTCCGATAAAATAAAGAATCAGAGGTAGTGAAATTCCAATCCCACCGAGAAAACAAATCTTCATGGCTATGAAGATAGGAGAAAAGGAACGAATGACCTGGAGCAGGTTACGATTCTTTCCGACGGAAAAATGACTGAGAATCCGTGTTTGGTGGTGCGGGTCGGATATACCCCATGTTTGCAAGTCGTCTTGTCTTGCGTTGCGTAGCATACGTAGATCGACGTCCTGTGCATTAAGGGTTTCCACGTACTCTTCGAGACCAATACTTTGAAGGTCGACTTCGATCTTCCCAAAATCTTCAACGGCAGAAACCAAAGGCATCTGGAGGACTTTTACGGAGTCGTCCAGAAAGACCGCAATGGCAAGGCAACCTCCGATGAAAGCGATGATTGATTTGAAAATGACCCACCTCAACTCTTCCAAGTGCTCAAGAAAATGCATTTCATTGGGACTTGATTTGTCAGGGTTCCCTTTTTTCTTGAGCATACCCACAAACCCCTCCTCTTTGAATTTTTCTCCAAAGGTCTTGGGTTTGTCGTTTTTATTTTCCGAACTCATTTGAAAACATGTAGGATAAATACCTCGTGGGGGTTTGAAGCGAAGCGTTCATTATGGAGAAAAAACGTTTTTCGTCCATTGGAAACCATGCAAATTGAAAATTGAGACTTTGGGTATCGGAAGTCGTTCGTTGACAAAATGTCCAAAAAATAAGATGAAATTCCCTTCGTATATTCATCGCTTGCCCGGTTACACCTCAAGGCAAATGGTGACTTTTATTACAGAAGCTAAATAAATTACAAGACAATGGCCCAAAAAAAGAAGGCAAAACCTGCCAAGAGTAAAACATCCAAGAAAGCACCCGGCAAGAGTGTATCCAGCAAAGCGAAAGGCCCAAAGTACGTCTATGACTTTGGCAAAAAGACCGACGGAGACGCAACACAACGCAACCTTCTCGGCGGCAAAGGCGCTAATTTGGCGGAGATGGCCAAGATTGGACTTCCCGTACCCCCTGGCTTTACTATCACGACGGATGTCTGCACTTACTTTTACGACAACAAAAAGACCTACCCCAAAGTGTTGGATGAACAAATGAAGCAATCGGTTGCCTTGATGGAAAAGCAATTGGGCAAAAAGCTTGGCGACTTGAAAACCCCCCTTCTTCTTTCCGTCCGTTCAGGGGCCCGTGATTCCATGCCAGGCATGATGGATACGATCTTGAACTTGGGTCTGAACGACGAAACGGTGGAAGCCCTCACGGCATCCTCCAACAACGAGCGTTTTGCTTGGGATTGCTATCGTCGATTCATCCAAATGTACGGTGACGTAGTTATGGGTGTGCAGAAGCTCCCGAGTGAAGATCACGATCCTTTTGAGGCTACCATCGAAGATTTCAAAAAGGAGATTTTTCCAAAGGAGAAAGGTGAAGTCGATGATTCCCGCATTACCGCTTCTCAAATGAAGGAGTTGGTGAATCGCTTCAAGCAATTGGTGAAAAAAAGGTCTGGTCGCGATTTTCCAACCTGCCCTTGGCAGCAACTCGAGGGGTCCGTTGGCGCAGTCTTCAGTTCCTGGATGAATGATCGTGCAATCGTGTATCGCCGCAAGTACGGAATCCCCGCGGAATGGGGCACCGCCGTGAACGTACAAGCAATGGTATTTGGCAATACCGGAAAAAAATCCGGTTCGGGTGTTGGTTTTACCAGAGATCCTGCGAGTGGCGAAAAAGTTCTGTATGGTGAGTTCCTCACCGATGCTCAAGGGGAAGACGTCGTTGCCGGAGTCAGGACTCCTCGTCCAGTCGCAAAACTCAAAAGAGTTTTGCCCAAGCCTTTCAAGGAATTGGTAGCGGTGCAGAAAAAGTTGGAGAAGCATTTCAAGGATATGCAGGACTTTGAGTTCACCATTGAAAATGAAAAGCTCTACATGTTGCAGACTCGTAATGGTAAACGTACCGGACTTGCCGCTGTGCGTATTGCCGCTGAAATGGTAAAAGAGAGACTCATCGATTGGAAAACTGCAATCACTCGTGTTCCAGCCGATCAGTTGGATCAGGTTTTGGCCCCCGTTTTCGATGCGAAGGCTCAAAAAGCAGCCGCCTGGCTATGCAAGGGCTTGCCCGCAGGACCAGGAGCCGCTTCGGGACGAATCTGTCTGAATGCCGAAAGAGCCGTGGAAGCGGCAAAGAAGTCGAGCGTTCTCTTGGTTCGCCAGGAAACCTCTCCCGAAGACCTCAGAGGGATGATTGCCGCCGAGGGTATTTTGACTGCCAGAGGAGGAGTTTCCTCGCATGCTGCACTGGTCGCTCGACAAATGGGTAAGGTCTGCGTTTGCGGAGCCGCCGAATTGGACGTCGATTATCATGCCAAAACCGTCAAGGTCGCAGGCAAGACCTTCAAGGAAGGCGATTATATGTCGATTAACGGAACGACGGGAGAAGTCTTCGCAGGCGAAATCAAGACGGCTCCATCGGAAATTATTCAAGTTTTGGTTGAGAAGAAACTGGACCCGAAGAAGAGCCTGGCCTATCAAAACTTTTCCAAGCTTATGAATTGGTGCGAGAAAGCGACCAAAATGACGGTCCGCACCAATGCGGATTCGCCATCCCAAGTCGCGAATGCAGTGGCATTCGGTGCTACCGGAATCGGACTTTGCCGAACGGAGCACATGTTTTTCGAAGGGAATCGGATCGATGCCATGCGGGAAATGATTCTTGCTGAAGACGAGCCGACCCGGCGCAAAGCATTGAAGAAATTGTTACCCTATCAAAGGCGTGATTTCCAAGGCATTTTCAAGGCATTGGCCGGAAAGCCCGCAACCATTCGCTTACTTGACCCCCCCTTGCATGAATTCTTGCCTCATGACAATCAGGCTCAACGCGACTTGGCCAAGAAGCTCGGTCTTCCACTTGCGGCCATTAAGAGAAGGGTCGAGGATCTCCATGAGTTCAACCCGATGCTTGGGCATCGAGGCTGTCGTTTGGGCATATCCTATCCGGAGGTCACTGAGATGCAGGCGCAAGCTATCTTCGAAGCCGCTATTCTGGCCAAGAAAGCAGGAATTGAAGTTAACCCCGAATTGATGGTTCCCTTGGTTGGGTTCCCACGCGAGCTCGAGTTACAAGTCGAGGTCATTCACGAAACGGCCAAGAAGGTTTTTGCCGCCAAGGGCGAAAAGGTAAAATACCTTGTCGGTACCATGATTGAAATTCCTCGTGCGGCCCTCGTTGCCGACGAAATTGCGAAGACTGCTCAGTTCTTCAGTTTTGGAACGAATGATTTAACCCAAACAACCATGGGCATGAGCCGTGATGATTCGGGCAGTTTTCTTCCGAACTACACCGAGCTTGATATCTTGGACGCAAATCCTTTCGCCAGCGTGGACCAAAGCGGTGTCGGCCAATTGATGGAGATCGCCGTCAAAAAGGGAAAATCCAAACGTCGTGGAATCAAACTTGGAATCTGTGGAGAACACGGAGGAGATCCGCAGAGTGTGAAGTTCTGTCATAAAATCGGACTTAACTATGTGAGTTGCTCACCGTTTCGTGTGCCGACGGCAAGACTTGCCGCTGCCCAAGCTGCAGTCTCCTAGTTTCATATCATTTGAACGAATTCTCGAAAGAGGCTCGAACGCCAGTCGTTCGGGCCTCTTTCTTTCCTGTGACCTCAACCTGACTTTTTTACCACGGAACAATAAGAATGTTTGAGGTAAAAGAGAAGCCCAGGCTCGTGGAGAAAGCCTTCCTGGTTTCGGTCATCATGCATGAAGATGAGAGGGAAGAAGCCGAATCACTTTTGGAAGAATTGTCAGAGCTGGTTCAGAACTTGGGAATCAAGGTTCACCAAAAAAAAGTGGTGCGAATCCGAAAGACTTTTGCTGGCCATATATTGGGTAAGGGTAAAGTGGAAGAAATTCTGACCGAAGTCGGAGAACTTGGATGCGACGTCATCATATTCGATAATGAAATTTCACCAGGGCAACAACGCAATTGGGAAGAGGCCGGGAAAGTTTTGGTGATCGATAGGCATGAAGTCATTCTAGACGTATTTGCCAAGCGAGCTCAGACTAAGGAGGCGAGCCTTCAAGTGCAATTGGCTCGATTGGAATATTCATTGCCCAGGTTGCGGCGGGCTTGGACGCATTTGGGGCGCCAACGCGGTGGCGGCGTTACGCAAAGAGGGGAGGGCGAAGCTCAAATTGAATTGGATCAACGAATGTTGCGCGACAAGATTGCGTCGACAAAAAGAGAAATCGCCCAAGTTGCCGTCAGGCGTTCGACCAGTCGGAAAAAAAGACAGAGGGTGCCACTCCCAACCATGGCTATCGTTGGATACACAAATGCCGGCAAGTCGACTTTGCTCAACTGTATGACCGGGGCCAACGTCATTTCCGAGGACAAGCTATTTGCAACCCTTGACCCGACGAGCAGGAAAGTCCGGGGACCGAGTGGCCGAACCATAGTGCTAACCGATACGGTGGGGTTCATCCGTAAACTTCCTCATCGATTGGTTGATTCTTTCAAGGCGACGCTGGAGGAAGCTTTGGTCGCCGATTTACTTTTGCACGTCGTTGATTTGTCAAACCCGGAGTTTGACCAGCAGATGAAAACGACTAGAGAGGTTCTCAGAGAATTGGGTGCGCAAGAAAAGGAAATTCTAACTGTTTACAACAAGATAGACCGGATAGAAAATCCTCTGGTCAAGGCCAAAGCGAGGGATCTTGCTTCGCCTTGCTCTTTCATTAGTTCTAAATCGGGTGAAGGTGTCGAGTCTTTGATGCTTATGGCCGAAGGCATGCTTGAGGATCGGGAAGCCAGCATGGATTACTTGGTTCCCCATGACCAATATGCACTCGTCACTCGCCTTCGGGAACAGGGGGCTTTGCTCACGGAAGAAGTGGAGGAGGGGGGAGTCATGGTCAAAGCCGCTCCGAGGGGTAACCTTGCCTACCGGATGAGAGAATACGTTTGGACTCCGAGCTAGCGGAGAAAGGACCAGTTCTTACTTTTCTCTTTGCCTTCTTTGGTAGTCGACCAAGGTCACGCGGAACATATTGGCTGCAATCCAAAAAACTCCCGTCATGCACAATGAGGTCATGCCGGCCACGATATAAACGGTGGTCTGATCATAGGAGGGTACGTGTGGCATCAATACCCAAAGCATGAATGCGAAAAATGCACATGAAAGAAAGAGGTCCACTACGATGCCCGTCTTTGACACAAGTTTGTCTTCGGTTTGATCTGACATAATAGGCTAAGGATGAATGATTTTTGAACCGGGTCAAACCTATCCCGCGCTTGGTGCGGCGTCCAGTATGCGAGTTTTGATCTCCGAAATACTCAAATCCTTGAGAATGCTCGGTTTAATCCGGTTAAAAGGAAGGGGAGGTAGGTGGTCGAGTCTTTCCCTCAAACAAAGGTTTCGGTTCGCAGACACTTCGTCCACCCGGTCTATCGGCGTGAAGTGAGGTGCCGTCTTGATCGCTTCGGGGTGTGAATCGATAATTTCTTTAATGGCCAAAACCGCATCGGCAAATCGATCCAATTCTTCTTTCCCATAACTCTCCGTCGGTTCGATCATAAGGCCGAAAATCTCGGGGAAGGCAACAGTGGGTGCATGAAAGCCGAAATCCAAAAACAGCTTTCCTACCTGAGGAATGGCTTTTGCTTTCGGGATGCCGACCTTTTCCAATTTCTCGAAGTCTTCTTCTGAGAGAGTCAGTATAAACTCATGCATTCTAGGAGATTTGCCTTCGCAGGCAGGAAGGGTGGGGAAGATTTTTCCGAGCTTGGCAAATAAATATCGAGAGGACAATACGGCGGTGGAAGACATTCGAGGGACACCCTCTTTCCCTAATCGCAGAAGGTAGGAGTAGGCACGAACCTTGTGTCCGAAGTTACCCCAGTGCCGATGAAACGAACCAATGCTGAATTTGGGTTTGGTGGAGCGAAAGAGCCCTTCCTTGTCTTGTGTGATGATTTTCCCGGGCAGAAAATCAACGAGTTTTTCGGATACCGCGACAATGGCATCGCCAGGCCCCCCTCCACCGTGAGGAATGGTCCATGTTTTGTGCAAATTGTTGTGTACGGCATCCACTCCGAGCGACCCGAGGTTTACGATTCCGGCGATTGCGTTCATGTTTGCTCCGTCCATGTACACCAAACCTCCGGCCTCATGCACAGCTTGCGAAACCAATTGAAAATTGTTTTCGAAAATTCCGGAAGTGTTCGGGTTGGTGATCATAACTCCACAGAGTTTGTCTCCGTAGACCTTGATCTTTTCCGAGAAATCTTCCATGTCGATTGTCCCCTCCGTGTTGGCAAGCAAATGAACAATGCCCTTGGCGTATCCTGCCATAGACGCGGTAGCGAAATTCGTGCCATGCGCCGATTGGGGAATGAATACAATGTTCCGGTGTCCTTCTCCGCGCTTGCGATGATAAGCTTGAAAAAGCTTAAGGCCAACCAGTTCTCCTTGGGCTCCGGCGACGGGTTGCGTCGTGACTGCGGACAACCCGGTGATATCCCTGAACCATTCTTGCGTTTCGTAAAGAACGGACAAGGGGCCTTGGGCATCTTCTTCGGGTGCCTGGGGGTGTACTTGAGAGAAGCCCGGCAGGCTGGCCGCCCAATCATTGAGCAGGGGGTTGTACTTCATCGTACATGAGCCCAATGGATAACATCCGTCGTCCGGGCTGACGTTTAATTCGGCCAAGTTCTCGTAGTAGTTGGTTAATTCATCGAAAGAAAAGCTTGGTAGGTTTGCCGACCCAAGTCTTCTTAAATCTTTTTCAGTCTCCTTCGTACTTGTATCATACTCTCTTCCCTTGAGTCGGGGGAATTCCATATTAAAAAAGCGTATGAGATTTTCGATTGCTTCGTCGTCTTGAATGTCCGAAAAGGAAATCTTGAGCAAATTTTCGGATGTTCCGTCCGGCGCGATACCAGACAAATCGACACCAATGTGCAGGTTTTCTTCTCGTCCTTTGTCGATTAGGTCGGATACAGAACAGTCCATTGAAAGCAAGGTTTCGTTGAAGGAAGGTGTGTCTGGAAACGCCAGGTCGACACCCTCGCATTTCAGTATGCTCGAAAGCGCCACATCTTTGGCATTCATGGCCGAAGCGATGGAGTCCTTCATTCCACTTTCACCTTTCGCCAGAAGACTGGCTCCAGCCAAGGTGGCAAGAAAGGCTTGATTCGAACATATGTTGGAGGTCGCTTTTTCTTTCCTGATGTGTTGCTCGCGAGTGGAAAGAACCATAACGAAACAATCCCTCCCGTTGATGTCCTTTGCTCTGCCGATGTAACGACCCGGGGTGGAGCGCAGGTCTTTTTTACGATCTTCGTTGAAGCGACAACCAAATATACCTAAGCCGGGACCTCCAAAAGACGGTGGGATGGCCAAATGCTGGGCTTCTCCGGCGATGAAGTCCACGCCGTCTTTTCCAAAGTCCGTGGGGGGTTTCAATCCACCCGTGGCTAAAAGCATAGGGTCGATCGATGCGATGGATCGCATCCCACGCTCCGCGGCAAAATCAGCAAGGGTATCGACGTTTTCCAAGAGTCCGAACTTGTTTGATTGGGGAAAAACAAAAGCGGCGTATTCTTCGGTTTCCTCTTCTTTTATAGCCTCAAGACACGATAGGTCTAGTATCCCCGAGGAAGGGCAAATTTTGGCCAGTGAAAACTCAATTTCGGTTTCTTCTGCCAAAGTTTCAAGAACTTCCATATCTGCCTCGAAAAGGCTTTCGGCAAGGAGCACTTTGTGACCTCGGGTGCTTGTGCGAATGGCGCAAGTGATTGCTTCGAACAGCGCTGATGATCTGTCGTAGAGCGAAGTGTTAATCGCCTCGAAGCCGGTCAAGGTCGAAAGGGCGCATTGATAAATCCAATGAGTGACCAGCGTACCTTGGCTTCTTTCCGGTTGGTAAGGTGTGTAAGAAGTCGTCAAAGGCCGTAATTTCGAGACGAAGTCCACGACCGGATGAGTGGTCCAAACCGGAAGCATGTCTCCGACAAACGAATTCTTTAGGTTGGTTTTCTCCGAGAGATCGAAAAGTTTTTTTGCAGCTTCTCCGTACTCCAATTCGTCAGGCAGGTTGGGATTGGTATCAAAAATAATCTCCGAGTCTATATGGGAGAACAATTCTTGCGTGGAGTTGCAAGCGATAGTCTCAAGCATGGCGCGAATATCTTCTTCGCTTGCCGAGATGTAATGCCTTTTTGTTTCCCTGGGGAATTCCGCCGGGTCATAAGGCAAAGTTGGACAATCAGTATTTTCTACAAGTTTTGTTTCCGCCATGTTGGTAATTATATCTATCGTTGTTCCCTAACTGAATGAATAATCATTCACGTTCACAACTTCAAACTACCCGAAGAACCAAAATAGAACAAACAACCTGCTTCCGGACTGTTTTCTGATCTTCAATAATCAAAAGCAGGCCTCGCTTTGATTCTTTAGCGTGGAAAAATATTTTTGCTGACAAGGTAGTTTCCCATGTCGTTATTATAGATGACCAATCATGAAAAAGGGAGCCCGGGGTAAAGCTCTCATTTGAATGAACGGAGCCAATGAAATCAGCTCGACATGCTGACTCGGGAACAATGAATTGAATGGATGGTTTCCTTTTCTCCTACTTTTAACCACAAGCATATCAATCTCTCTCGTCGATTTTTCGAAGAAACTTCATTTTTATAATAATTATCATAAGTCCCATGGAGAGTAATCCCAATGCATGAATTATAATTGTGCCGAAAGAGGCTATCACGTTACTTTTGATCTAAACAAACCTAGCTTGCCCGATGAATATTCTAATCTATAAAAACGAACAGCAATACGGCCCCTATACATCCGAACAAGTTTGGGAGTATGTGCAACAAGGGCATTTTACTCTTGAAGATCATGCCTGCAGTGATGGGCAGAATTGGGTTCTTCTTTCTCAAATCCCCGGTTTTGCCGCTCAAACAGAGGTCGGGCAGTCCCAGCAAGCAAAGCAACCCGCACAAGCTCAGGTTGCACGCGCTGGAGCCCAGGTTCCTCAGGCACAAGTTCCGATTGCGACCGAAGGTGGTTCCAAAAAAAAGAAAATAATCCTGTTCTCGAGCATCGGTGCCGTTTGTTTGGCCGCCATTACAGCAGGATTGGTTTTTTGGCTGAGTGGTAACGATGAAAAGGGCGATCTGGTTGCGGATGTGAGTAAGGATAACGAGACCGAACAATCCTCCGGAGAAAGTGTTGCGGCCCTTGAAGACATTCCGCTTCTGGATCGTATTTCATCTGATGTCTTGGCCGTGGCCTTCATTGATTTCGGCAAGATTCTTGAAAAAGGCGGGCAAGACATCTTGCCACTAATACCACCGGGTTCACCACCTCAATTGACAACCGTTTTGAAGGATCCGTCCACGGTGGGACTTGATTCATCGACTCCTTTGCAGGTTGTACTATCCGCATATGATTCGCCTGGAGACGATGGCCAACTGGGCATAGCGGGCAAACTTGATGATGCGGCTAAATTCAAGACTGTTTTGGGACTTCTTCCGGGATTTGGCAAACCGGAGGAGAAAGACGGATACGATCTTTACGTCGTCCCAGACACTTCCCTTTCCTGCATAGGCGTTGCAGAAGATTTTTTTGTCGTCTGGAACTTCGATGGCGGCAATATCGATAAACTGGTTGCGGAGATGGAAAGGTTCATGCATTCGGACGGTTCCGATTCACTGGCGAAATCAAACGGATCCTTCAAGACATTCACCGAGCAAAATCACGATGCGGCGGTCTGGGCGAACTTCGAGGCGCTGACCGCTCTTGCTCAAGAGGCGGCGGATGGGGAGGTGCCCGATCAGTTTACCGACATGCTTGACGCTGGTTCAGGGGTGATCACGCTTGATTTTGAGAAAGGGGAGGCGGTTTTGGCTGCCGAGTTCAATGTGCCGGAGGGCTTAAAGCGCTTTGGCAAGGGTGGTCTTTCGGAAGACATGACCAATCTGATCCCGGCCGAAGTTTTGGCCGCACTATCTCTCTCCTTGGACATGAAAGCCGTGACGGATTACTTTGAAAAAACCCTTTTGCCCATTGCTGAGGAGGCGGGTGGCGAAAAAATCGACTTGGATCAGGTGATTCCTCAGCTTGAAATCAAACCTAGAGACGTCTTGGAAGCTTTTACCGGCGAGATCTGCTTAGCCCTCACTGAAGTTTCCATAGATCGCGGTGGACCTGTTCCCGGCGAAGATCTGTCAATCGAAGCTGACGCTCAGGTTGACTCCTTCGGAGGGGGAGGAGGAGAGCAACCCCCTGGAGATGTCGACCCCTTCGGTGCAAACTTAGATTCTAGTCCCATGCCGAGTGAGGAAAAGCCTGATGGTGCTCCTGGAATGGGTGGCGGATTGCCGGTTGAATTCATTGCTGCTTTGTCTGTGGATCCTACGAATTGGGAAAAGCTCAAGTCGGCCCCCCCGCTGTCCATGGTAATGGGATTAGCAATGCTTCAAGGCATTTCCGTTACGGTTAAAGATGATCGTCTCCTTATCGCCAGCAAGAAGCATGCGGCGGATGCCATGAAGGGATCGGTTGGGGGCAAGCTATCCGCATCCGAGTATTCCTTGTTCAAGGCTAACGATTTTGCCCTCAAGCTTAATTTGATGGAGCTTGCAAAACTTGACGGTGCTCCAATCCCGCTTCCCGCCATGGGACTTTTGGAAAAGCTGGATTACCTGGCAATTACAGGGAAATCAAATGATTCGGGTGGATCCGGAAGCTTGAGAATTGGTTTTTCGGACAAACAAGCAAACAGTTTGAAAGGTCTGCTTGAGTTGCTTCCGGTTTTTCAAATGCTGGGGTCAGTCGGTGAATTGAGTCCTGTTGGAGAAGGATTTTAATCCTAGTAGGAACTGGATGTTTGCAACTTGATTTAGCGCAAGGATGCTTATCTGATTTCTCTGCCGTTTGACCAAATCGTCCGTTCGGTCACGAATCCATTGGCGTCGAAATATACTTCTTCTCCGTCCATCCTTCCATTCAGCACCTCGAATTCTCCCAAGACGTTTCCACTGGGGTCGGTGACTCTCATTTTGCCGGAAAACGGGGCTTTGGTTTTCTTTTCGAAAATGGTGTCTATCCCATTGATTAAGTAGGTAATGAAATGCAACTCCGCTTCTTCCCGGTTTCCTTCCCAAATGTTTTGATCCTCACCTGATCCCTGAATAGTGGGAGGGCTTTCGGGTTCGGTTGGGAGGTCTTTGGGTTGGACTTCAGGAATACTCGTAGTAGGGGAGGGAACGCGCTCTTTTTCTATTGGGGTTGTTATCGCCAAGGTGGGAGGCGGGCTGGCGGTTTCTTGGGTTGAGGGCTCACTTACTACCGGGAA
>PBMI01000070.1 GCA_002722545.1 Opitutia bacterium
TCCGGATTCACCCAAATCGTTTCGTCCAAGTATCGATAGCGGTACTGCCTCGCGGGACTCATTCCCGGACGTTCGACGATTCCTTCATCGAAAAAACGAATGGGAATCTCCTGTTCCTGCGGTTGACGCCAGCCCTCGGCGGTCATTGCGGATAACTCTTCAACCGAAACACCGTTGATCGGACTGTCATCTGGAACGGTTGAAGAAGATGGCCCGGGGGAAGAAGTCGAGTCGGCAGTTTTATCGGCAGGAAGAACAAGTTCCACATCGGATACGGAGGAAGAGGGACCGGGAAAAGAAAAGAAGAGAACAAGCGAAGCAGCGGCGCCAAGAAGCAAAAGGCCGGGCACTGCAAACAACTTGGTTCGGAAAGATGATGTGGAATTGTCACAATCGAGATCAGGCAATTGCCTCAGGGCAAGCCTCCCCGAATCACCAAGAGCATCTTCAACCCGGCGCTCAAAATCAGCCGACGGTTCGAGGGGGCTACAGGAACCAAGCTCTTTTTCCAACTTTTCGAAGTCGTTCATGTGTTGGTTGATTTATCGGCATGATGGTCTTCCAAGGATGGCGGAACCCATTCCTTGAGCTTGGACAAAGCGTAGCGGTATCGAGAGGCGACGGTATTGAGAGGAAGGTCGAGGGCTCGGGAGATTTCATCAAAAGTGAGTCCCCCCCAAACCTTGAGAGTAAGAACTTCTTTTTGCTCGGGAGGCAATCGTTCAACGGCTTGCAAAAGAGCGGATCGGCGTTCGTCTTTTTCCAAGGTTCGGTCGAAAAAATCAACAAACGAAGATTCCGTGTAAACTTTATTTTCCCTGACTTTTCTTCTATCCAAACTCCGCGCCCAATCGATCGCCAATCTTCTGATGGCCCGGTAAACCAAAGTTGGCGACACCTCGCCCGTGTGCCCGTAAAGTCGCCAAATTCTTACAAAGGCTTCCTGCACGAGATCTTCGGCGTCATCGGGATAGCGTGCTTGTTGCCTAGCGAAAAGAAGTAATTTCGCTCCGTGCTTGGCAAACCATGCTTTCCATATGGGTTCGGTTTTCATTGGATAATAATCTGCCCCTATAGCGAAAGCGGAGCATGCATTTGTTTAGGAAATTTTCAAAACTTTGGAAAAGGAAGATTTGAGGGTTATTTTTTTACATTTATCAAAAACACCACAATGTGGCATCCAAAATGCAATTGAGCAAATCAAGGGCAAGGTTAGTCTTGAATACAAGACAACCGAAATGCGCGACTCTGGGCTGGGTCGCGCATTTTTTTTTTGGCATCGGGAAAATAAAAAAAGTCCCCTCCGCTTGAATGAAAAAGGATGAAGCCTTGTCATGGTATTGACCATGAGCTAAAAATACCTCTGATTTCTTTAACTTTAAAACCATGAAACTCTACAAAGGCTTGGACTTGGCGTATTGCACGAACGTTCATCGGGGAAACAGTTGGAGAGAAACCTTCGATTCCCTCGAGAAGTATGTTTTGGCGGTCCGTCAAAAGGTAGCCCCAAAAGATAGGTTTGCCATTGGTTTGCGCCTCGGCGCGGATGCGGCAAAAGAACTTTCCAACCCTGAAGAAATACTTCGTTTTAAAAAATGGTTGGAGGCAAAGGATTGCTACGTCTTCACCATCAATGGTTTTCCTTATGGGAATTTTCACGGGCAACGAGTCAAAGAAGAAGTGTACCGACCGGACTGGGCTTCGCAGGAGAGGCTTTCTTACACCATCCTGCTTTTCGAAATTCTAGAGCAATTGCTTGAACCCGGAGAAGAAGGCAGCGTCAGTTCTCTACCGGGTTCGTTCAAGGAATTTCACACCGATGAAACGGCCTATGCGAAAATTCTCGATAATCTTCTTCACTGCTCCGATCAAATTGACCGCATCAAGGGTCCGAAAAACCTCGATCTGCACCTCGGCCTCGAGCCCGAACCACTGGGACTTTTCGAAACCACCCCGGAAACCGTTTCCTTTTTCGGCAAACTCCATGAAAAATCAAACGGGCGGGAAACTTTTTCGCACAACCTCGGAGTAAACTACGATTGTTGTCATCTTGCGGTGGAATTCGAAGAAGCCGAGGAGGGGTTGAATCTTTTGGGAAAAGAAGGAATTCGCTTGAGTAAACTTCATCTCAGCTCCGCCCTTCGCGTCAAACCCACTCACCAAAACCTCAAGGCCCTCGAAGGATTCGTCGAAGAAGTCTATCTCCATCAGGTCGTGGTCGGCCAAAACGGACGAATCCTCCAACGTCATAAGGATCTCGACCTGGCGCTTTCAGCCTCAGAGGCACAACCGGAATTCATGGGTGACGAATGGCGGATTCATTTTCACGTTCCTCTTCACTCATCTCCCGGTAATGGGATGGAGGACACCGGAAATCAGGTTCGCAAAACAATCGACTGGTTGGCCCGAAACCCCGAAAAATGCAAGCATTTGGAAATGGAAACTTACACTTGGGAAGTCCTGCCCGAAAACTTACGTTCCCAAGACGTTGTGCAACAAGTTGCCGAAGAATACTTTTGGACACTTGAGCTTCTTCGGGAAAGAGGGCTTGCCCCACCGACAACCACCCAAGGTGGTTCCTGAAGTGAGGAAAAACTTTCCACATCAGGTCCTGACCTTGGCCCGAACCTCCAATCTTCCGACGGTATGGACAAATTGCCTGGCCGCCTGGGGAGTCAATGCGGTTGCGGGGAACACCCTCAGGGCAGAACCCGCGTGGGGCGATCTCGGGTTTCTCGATCCGAGTTGCCTTTTCTTTCTTCTTCTCGGAAGCAGCCTGGTGTATGCGGGGGGTTGCACCCTGAATGATGCCTTCGACGAAAAATTCGACTCCAAGCACAACCCCGAACGCCCCCTACCCTCCCAGCAAATCAGCCCAAGAACGGT
The DNA here is from genome assembly GCA_002722545.1 of Opitutia bacterium. Classification (GTDB taxonomy): domain Bacteria; phylum Verrucomicrobiota; class Verrucomicrobiia; order Opitutales; family Seribacteraceae; genus Seribacter. The sequence continues at coordinate 2,887 of PBMI01000070.1, forward strand.
TTGGATGCTCGGTATCATTGAATTGGGCGGCGGCTTGGCCCTCCTCATCCTTGGGGCTCAGTGCTCCAGTCTGTGGGCTTTTTTGCTGGTTTTGACCGTAGTCGCATACGATTACCTTCATAAAAAATGGTCGGGTGGCTTCGTTCTCATGGGAGGTTGCCGTCTTTTTTTGTGGCTGACTGCGGCAACTGCAGCAGGACTCCATGGTCTTTCTCCTCAAACTTGGCTGTGGGGGATGGCACTTTTTGTTTACGTCATGGGCATCAGTTTATTTGCCAGAGGGGAATCAAAAAAGAGAGAAGCTCCAGCCAGAGTAGCCATCCTGTTCCTTTTTTCTTCTCCACTGCTCGCCTTGGCCGGATTAGTCCACTGGCATCAGATCGATCCAATTAGGCAGACCTTGATCAATTTGACCGGGTTGCTCGTCGCGTGGATTGCCTTCCGCTCTATCCAAGAGATGAGGAGTGGACGACAAGGAGCCATAGGCAAAGGCGTATCCTATTTGCTTGCAGGAATTTGCGCGATTGATTCGGTCGCCCTTTCCTTTTATCAACCCTCTTTGGTCGCACCTTGCCTTTGCGGCATATCAGTTGCTCTTTTGTTGCAAAAGAAGTTTGCGGCCACTTAAACCTTCGCTAACATTCAAATCATGCCTTCCACCTACTCCACTATACGGAAAAACATCCGCTTGGACTGCACTCACAGAGTCTTTTTCACGAAAGACTCCTTTTCCATGGCCAACGACACCTTGGCGGAAATTCTACAACCTCAACGGGAGGGAAACAGGACCAAAGTATTGGTCTACCTCGACGAAGGGATCTTGGATGGAAACCCGAATTTGCCCGACCGCATAAAAGGGTATTTTCGCGGCCGGGAAGAAAGATTGAATCTCGTAACCTCCCCTATTTTCATTCAGGGAGGAGAATCGGCGAAAAACGATTGGTCTCTCGTGGAAAGAATTTGGACCGATTTGAACAAGCATGCCATGTGCCGCCATTCCTACGTCGTCATTATCGGCGGCGGAGCCTCTTTGGATTTGGTTGGATTTGCCGCCTCGACCGCTCACCGTGGTGTTCGCTTGATCCGTTTCCCCACGACCACCTTAAGCCAAGGAGACGGAGGCGTGGGCGTCAAAAACGGAGTGAATTTCTTCGGAAAGAAAAATTGGGTCGGCACCTTCTCCATTCCGGATGCCGTGGTGAATGACTTTCACTTCCTGCGCGGATTACCGGAAAACCAAAAACGGGCGGGCTACGTCGAAGCCGTAAAAGTTGCCTTGATCCGCGATCGTTCCTTTTTCGAACAAATGGAAGAAAAGGCCCAAGACCTCGCCCGTTTTGAAGAAAACGCACTCGAGCAAGTCATCCGAAAGAGCGCGGCCCTGCATTTGGAACATATAGCCGGTTCGGGGGATCCCTTTGAAAAAGGCTCGGCACGCCCTTTGGATTTCGGGCATTGGGTTGCCCATAAACTCGAACAACTTTCCGATTTTCGTATTGGGCACGGAGATGCCGTAGCCATTGGCCTGGCCGTCGACTTGACCTATTCTTCGCGGATTGGCCTGATCAAACCGAAAACGGCCGAACGGTGCCTCCTACTTCTCGAAAAGCTAGGCTTCCATCTCTATGACGATCTGCTTCACGCCGATGGCGAGAGTGGGAACCGTTCGATTTTGGAAGGTCTCGAGGAGTTCCGCGAACATCTTGGCGGAGAGCTTACCATCACCCTCGTTCAGGGTATCGGGGAAGGCGTCGAAGTGCACGCCATGGACAAGAAAGAAATCCTCCAGTCCGTAGAAGACTTGCAACGAAGGCACGAGGCCCTTCTTGAAGTGTAACCGATGACCGAAAGCGGGCGTTGCGATGGCCCCCGAGTGGCAATTCTCAACGTAGTCGGACTTTGCAACCGACTTTTGGGAGACCATACTCCCCGCTTAGAGGGTTTTTCCAAGAGATCAACCGGCACCCCTATCCCAATCCAACCCGTCATGCCGGCCCTTACTTGCTCGGCCCAAGCTACCTATTTGACGGGCACCCTGCCATCCGATCACGGAATCGTCGGAAATGGTTGGTATGACCGGACACTCAACGAACACCACTTTTGGAAACAGTCCAATCGATTGGTCCGCGGTCGTAAAATTTGGGATAAACTAAGGGAAGATCGTCCGGGTTTCAAGACGGCCAATCTGTTTTGGTGGTTCAACATGTATTCCTCGGTCGATTATTCGATCACCCCGCGCCCTCTTTACCGTTCCGACGGACTGAAGACCTTCGACGTACACGCTCATCCCCTTGCCATCAGAGATGAAATCAAAGCCGACTTGGGCCCGTTCCCCTTTCAGTCCTTTTGGGGTCCGAAGGCAGGGATTGGTTCTTCCAAATGGATCGCCGAATCAGCCAAATGGACCGAAGACCGGCACGAACCCAATCTTTCGCTCGTTTATTTGCCTCATCTCGATTATGATCTACAAAGGTTCGGCCCAGCAGACCCCCGGATTTTCAAGGCCCTTCGGGAAATCGATGAAGTCGTTGGAGAACTGATAGACTTTTATGAAAAGAAAGGTATTAAAGTCGTCATTCTTTCCGAATACGGGATAACGAAAACCGATCAAGTCATTTTCCCAAACCGTATCTTTCGACGCAACGGTTGGCTGAACGTGAAAGACGAATTGGGTCTTGAGTACTTGGATTGCGGAGGTTCGCAAGTTTTTGCTCTGACGGACCATCAAATTGCTCACGTCTACCTCAACGACAAGAACGAGTCTTTTCTCAACAAGGTGAAAACGACCCTGGAGCAAACGCAAGGAGTATCTTCCGTATTGGTCGGGGAGGCCCGCAAAAAAGCCGGACTTGACCACGAACGGGCGGGTGACTTGGTCGCGATCTCGGATGAGCACGCTTGGTTTGCTTACTACCACTGGGAAGATGATACACTGGCTCCGGATTTCGCACGGTGCGTGGACGTGCACAGGAAATACGGATATGATCCAGCCGAGCTTTTCGTGGATCCCCAAATCAGTTTCCCCATGTTTAAGGTCGTCCGGAAGCTAATAGGGAAGAAGTTGGGTTTTAGAACTCACATGGACGTCATTCCCCTCGATCCCTATTTGGTCAAGGGAAGCCACGGCGCTACTCCTATAGACAAGCTTGATTGGCCGGTACTTTTCGGCGATGGCATTTCCGTACAGGACGATTCAATCCCCGCGGACAAGGTATGCGAGCGGATTTCCTCCCTCTTTGCATGATGAGGATTTCAACGTAACCAATCTACCTGGATACGCTGTAAAATTTGGAAGGTGCCCTTTTTAAGCTCAAGATGCCAAAGCGCTCTTTGTTAATTTTTTCCCTTTTTATTAAATTTGTGGTTGCTTCTTCAAACCTCGGATTAAAGAAAACATCACTGCAGTGATCGGTTTGATTGCCGATCCGCCCGAGTCAAATCCATACAAACACCAAAACAACGTGAGTCCTGCCACCAAGAAAAACGACGACGAAAAAATGGCCCAAGCCCTAGTAGAGGCCTATAAAAAACTCAAAGACCAAGTCCAGCAAGTAATTGTCGGTCAAGATGACGTTCTCGAACAATTGCTCATTGCCATGCTTGCCCGGGGACACTGTTTGTTGGAGGGCGTACCGGGGTTGGCAAAGACTCTCATGGTGCGATCCTTGGCTCAGGCAATCAACCTGAGTTTCCGCCGGATTCAATTTACGCCCGACTTGATGCCAGCGGACATAACCGGCACGGACATCATTCAAGAGGACAAGACAACCGGGCACCGCGAATTGGTTTTTGAAAAAGGGCCTATCTTTTCACAAATCGTCTTGGCGGACGAAATCAACCGGACTCCTCCAAAAACCCAAGCGGCCTTGCTCGAAGCCATGCAAGAGCACGACGTTTCGGTGGGCGGCAAAACCTATCATTTGGACGAGCCTTTCTTTGTTTTGGCCACCCAAAATCCGATTGAACAGGAAGGAACTTACCACTTGCCGGAAGCTCAACGCGACCGGTTCCTCTTCCAGGTAATCGTCGATTATCCGTCCCGTGACGAAGAAAGGCAAATCCTCGAGCGAACGACCTCGACCTTCGAGTCCAAACTCGAACCTGTCTTGGACGGAAAAACCATTCTCGAATGCCAGGAAACCGTCAAACGGGTACCTGTCCCCGAACACGTTTACGAGTTTATTCTCGACCTTGTCAGGATGGCGAGACCCAAGGAGGAATCCTCCCCTAAATGGGTCAAGGACCTGATCGAGTGGGGACCGGGACCAAGAGCTTGCCAGCAATTGGTTTTGGGTTCGAAGGTCAGGGCATTGCTCCGAGGACGTTATCACGTGACCGTGGACGACGTGGAAGCCTTGGCTCACCCCGTCCTGCGCCACAGAATCGTTCCCACCTTCAATGCGGAGGCCGAAGGAATTTCCGTCGAACACTTAATAGACCGCTTGCTCAAGGACGCCCCGAAAAAAGAAGAGAGTGTAATGTAAGAGAGCGCCTCTTATCTAGAAAACAGGGAGCCCAGTGGCCACCGTAACCGACTACCTAGACCCGAAGGATCTCTCTCGGCTTGCCAACCATCAAGTGTTGGCGAGGAGAGTGGTCGAGGGCTTTTGCACCGGGCTGCACCGCTCTCCCCACAAGGGGTTCAGCGTCGAATTCAAGCAGCACCGCCAATATGTCCCGGGCGACGAGATTCGACATCTCGATTGGAAAGTCTACGGGAAAAGCGATCGTTTCTACATACGCGAGTACGAAGAAGAAACCAACCTCAGGTGTAACGTACTCCTGGATGCCAGCGGTTCCATGGCTTATGAAGGTACCCGTACCGAAGGACGGTCCAAGCTCCACTATGCCTCGCGATTGGCGGCCTGCCTGTCCTACATGATGCTCAGGCAAACGGACAGCGTGGGACTCGTCACCTTTGACACGAAAGTCCGCAACGTTCTGCCCCCTCGTGGAAGAGCCGCTCACGTCAGGAACATTATAGACTTGCTCGGCGAAACCGCTCCTGGTGGAGAAACCGATCTTGGTAGCGTTTTCAACGAATTGGTTCCCAAGCTCAAACGCCGTGGACTCGTCATTCTCATTTCCGATTGCTTCGGGGACTTGGATTCCGTGATGAAAGGCTTGGCTCATTTTCGCCATGCCAAACACGACGTCCTGATTTTCCAGATTTGGGATCCCGATGAACTCGATTTCCCCTTCAAACAATGGACACGCTTCGACTGCCTTGAGGACGCGGACAAAAAGCACACGGTCGACCCCTCGCACCTCAGACAGGCCTACCTGGAAAACCTCAAGGAATACCGGGAGAACTTCACCAAAGGGTGCCACCGAAACCGCATTGACCTCGTCCCCATGACCACGGACCAGCCTTATGCCGACGCCCTGTCGTATTACTTGGCTTTGCGCAAGCGCGGAAAGGGGGCCATGCTCAAATGAACTTTCTCAACGTAAGCTTGGCTCTGGGAGCAGCGGCCGTTCTTGTTCCCCTGATCATTCACCTTTTTAACCGCAGTCGGTTCAAAGTCGTCAATTGGGGAGCCATGCACCTTCTCGAATCCGTAATACGGGTCAACCGCAAACAAGTTCAACTGGAACAATTGATTCTTCTTCTTATCCGTTGCGCCATTCCGATTCTTCTTGCTCTTTGCCTTGCCCGGATGGTCGTAACCGATTGGGGCCCTTTTCTTCACCGCATCGTTCTTCCGCTCGCCGCCTTGACTTGCCTCATCCTCTTTGCCCTTGTCCCTAGACTAAAAGTCCTCTGCGGTCTTCTTTGCTCAGCCTGTTTGCTATACGCGCTTGCGGCAGAGACCGGCCTGATCGGTTCGGGCTACGCCCAAAAAGAAATCTCCTCCAAATCCATGGACGTGCCGAGCTCCAGCGTCATTCTGATGGACGACAGTTTTTCCATGAACGCGGACGGTGGCTTTGACACAGCGGGTGCTTTTGCGGAAGGCTTTCTCAAAAAATTAAAGAAGGGATCGGAAGCCACCCTAGTGCGGATGGGTGGAAGCGCCTCGCCGATTTTCGACAAGCCGACTTCCGAAACGAAAACCCTCGGAGAAAGATCGGGCAACCTTCGGGCGGCCTCGGACCGGGTGGATCTCGCGGGATCCTTTGACACTGGAATCAGAGCGACTCATGACGGACAAAATGCCAAGCGTGAAATCATTCTGGTCTCCGACTTCAGGAAATCCGATTGGGAACGGACGAGCAGTTCTTTGGCTGGCTTGAAGGAACGCCTGGAAAACGAAACTCTCCAACCAGCCATAACTTTTATCGACGTCGGAGGCTCTTCCCTCGAAAACGTTTCCGTTGAAAGCATCGACTTGTCCGCATCTTCCGTCGGGGTTGGTCAAAAAGTTCTCATAAGAGCGGAGTTGCGCAACCATGGAACCAAAGCCACTTACGAAGGAGATCTGCCGGTCAGGTTGTTCATAAACGACGAAATCGAACCCGTTCGGGAAACCGTTGTTTCCCTCAAGCCCGGCGAAACTGGGCAGGTTCTCTTTCCCCATGAATTTTCCGAAGCCGGATCCTCAACGGCTACGGTCGAAATCGGAGCCCGCGACGCCCTGGACTCGGACAACCGCAGATCTTCCTCCATTGCCGTCCTGGACCGAATCGGTGTTCTTTTGGTCGATGGAGCTCCATCCGAAGAATGGCTCCAAGGCGAAACCGATTTTCTTAAAATCGCCCTCACCCCTTTTGAAGAAGCCCAAGTCAAGAAGACCATCGAGGCGAAAGATTTGATCGAGGCATCCGTGATCCGAATCGACGATTTGACCCCCGCCGACATCAAGGACGGTAACCAAAGCGTCATCGTTCTTGCCAACGTGCCCAACCTCAAGGACGACCAAGTCAGAGCTCTGGCCTCCTTTGTTCGAAACGGAGGAGGACTTTGGCTTTGCCTTGGCGACCAAGTGGACGGGAACTGGTACAACAAAGTTCTCGGTTCCGAGAAAAACGACTTATTGCCCCTTGACCTCTTTAACCTGGGCGGAAGCTTGACGGATGATTCCGTTCGAACGAAGGTGGTCGCCTCTTATTTCGAACATCCGGCCTTAAGTCTTTTCAACGACCGTAGAAATGGAAACTTATCGGATGCAGACCTTTGGCGCTGGCACAGACTGGATGAATCGGACGCCTCGGCTTATCGGGACGTTACAATTCTGGCAAGAATGGAAAACGGTGACGCCTTCCTGGCGGAAAAAAAAGTGGGGAAAGGCGTCGTCATTCAAATGGCTACCTCCGTGGATGGGGATTGGAGCAACGTTCCCGTCCGTTCATGCTACCTCCCGCTTGCTCAGCAAATCACCACTTATTTGGCGGATCAAGTAACGCCACCGCGCAACTTGCCAGCTGGTGCCACTTTTACCCATTACCTGCCTGAAAAAGAGGCCGGAACAAAACTTACGGTTCAAACACCGGACGGTTCGACCTATGTCGTCAAGGCAGTCAAAAGAGGGACGCAGGCCGTGGCGGAATTCTCGCAAACAAGGGAACCTGGAACCTATGAGATGAGTGGTGAGGGCATTGGAAAGATCAAATTCGTTGCCTTGGCATCGACTCGGGAATCTCTCCTTGAACGGATGAGCAAGGAAGAGATTCTTTCCGCAGGCGCGGAGCTTAGTCAAACGGTTGATTACATTGATGCATCGGAAAAAGACGCTCTTTCCGAATACCTTGAATTGGACGGCAACCGCACTTATGGGAGGGAAATGTGGAAATATTTGCTCCTCGCAGTGGTGTTGCTCATCTTTCTCGAGGTCATTCTCCAACGAGTCTTCGGAAGGGTCAATTCATGAAAGACGACCGTACGGGATCAAGCCTTTACCTAGCCGGCGAATGGGAACCTTGGACCTGTCTGCTCATCGTGTTGGTCGCTTCCTGCGCTGCCTGGTGGCTCTACAGGCTGGAAACCAGAAAGGGAACCCCCGCCCCCTTGGACAAGCTCCTTCCTTTTCTTCGAGCTCTGGCCGTAGCCTTGGTTGTTTTAACCCTGGCCGGTCCGACTTTGAAAAACGTTTCCGAGAAAGGGGAGCGAGGAAGAGTGCTCGTCTTTTTGGATGGATCGGAAAGCATGACGATCCAGGACAAGCATATGTCAGCAGGAAGAAAACTTCTTTTGGCCGAACGTCATGGTTGGCTTCCCGGAGACCAGCAATTGCTCGACCCGACCCTCCATGAAGCGGCCGATCTCTTGTCGGTGGCCCGTATTCGGTTAAACGATGCAATGGAAGATCCGACCGCCAACCTAGACCAACTCGCCGCCGAATTCGCCGGCACTGCAAAAAGAGTCACGGAAATGCTCAAGGGCAAGGATTATCAAGTCGCATTGCCGGAAGAACGCCGGGGCCTCCTTAAGCATGAGGTATGGAAAGGAATACCGGGAAGCGAATTACCGGCTCTTGTGTCTCATAACAAGTTCAAGGCAAAAAAGCCCGACACCACCGGATACCTGAAGTCAGCTCAAAGCCCAACCAACGTGGGCGAAGATTTTGGGAGAAAAATCAGCGGTATTCTCGTGCCACCCTCCGACGGAGAATATCGTTTTTGGATTTATGCGGATGACCAATGCATACTCAAGCTCAACGTCGCCGGTGAAAATGCAGATAATGCAAAGGAGATTCTCCGCGTGCCCGCTTATGCTTCCGCAGACTGGCAGGAATCCCTTCGCTCCCGCCCCATTCGGCTTCGCAAAGACAAGCGTTACTACTTCGAGATTTTGCACAAGGAAGGTGGGGGAGACGACTTCTGCGCGGTAGGATGGACTTTGCCGAACGGCTCTCTTGAACGGCCTATCCCAGGAAAACGCTTCCTCGTCCCCAACCCCGATCAAACTCAAACCTTTGCCGACCTGCTCGAAGGCATGAACCAAGACATCGTCCAATTCGCTCAATCGTTGCGCAAAGGAAAAGGTGAGGCGGCTGATTCGGAAATGCGCAAAGCTCTTTCCGATCTTGCGAACGAGTGCCTTGTCCACGAAGACAGGTTTCGCGAAACCTTCGATCTTTATGCCGATCGACAAGCGTTGGAAGAAAGCTCCGTCATCGCGGAGGCCCTTAAGGATTTTGACTCCAGCGATCGCTGGAAACGGGCGACCCGACTGTTGACGGAACGTCAAGGCAGCATCCTTCGGGAGCTCAAGGATACTCATATTATCGAGGTGCGTTCACTCTCCGGGTTTGAAGCCGATCATGTTTGGGAAAACGGAACGGATGCCGAACCCCCAACGGATTTTGGGGCATCCCCTCTTACGCGAATCACCGACCTGGCATCCGGCATCCTTGCCACCGTAAAAGCGGACGAAGACCAGGAAGAAGCACAGCAAGAAAGGAAATCGCGTTCCGCGGCAGTTATACTTTCGGATGGACTTCACAACAAGGGCTCTTCCCCTTTCGAGACGGCAAAGTTAATGGCGGGACGGGACATTCCGATACACACCGTCAGCTTCGGAAGCAAGAACGCCCCTCCCGATCTTGCCGTCTTGGACGTCGTCACTCCACCCATGATCCTCAAAACCGATCGGGCCCATGGAAGCATAACGCTTAAAGACAACTTGGACGTGGGAACCGATTTCAGGATCGTCGTGGAAGACGAGCAAGGCAATCAGGTGTGGGACGACAACCTCTCTGGAATAAACGCCAACCGCAGGCGCATCGATTTCGATTTCTCGATCGAAGAAATGGTCGAAGAACGAATTCTGGCCATGGGACTGGACAACAGTGTCGAAGTGAATTCCGTAGCCATGAGATTCAAGGCGAGAGTCGAACCGGTCAAGGGGGAGTCTCGCACTGACAACAACCTCAAGTCCTTCTCATTCGACGCCATTACCAAGAAGAACAGTGTACTGATCATCGACGGGCGTCCGAGGTGGGAAACCCGCTATCTACGCAATGTCTTCGATCGTGACGAGCGTTGGACCGTCACCGCCGTCTTCGCAGGAGCCGGTGCGGCTCAACCGGATCTACTCAGGGGTGAGGACGGTGAGTCGTTTCCCGAGGACAAGAAAAGCCTCTTCGCTTTTGACCTCGTTATTTTCGGTGAATTGGCGGCGGGTCTGCTCAAAGAAGAGGAACTCACTTGGATCAACGAATTTGCCACCAACCGGGGTGGTGGAATCATTCTTCTTGATGGTCCTCGTCAAAAATTCCGGGAATACGCCAAGGAAGAGAATCACCCCATCGCCCAACTTCTTCCCGTCAAATGGCTCGACGAAACCAAGGTGCGACTCCCTGCCGAATCGTTCCGCCTGACCGAACGGGGTCGTTCTGAAACTGCTCTTTTTCTCGCCCCTTCTCCCGAACGCAATGCGGAGTTGTGGAGTTATCTTCCTTTGCCGGGATGGGTTGCGCCAACCGAGGCTCTTCCCGGAACGGAAGTTTTTCTTGAAGCGACCACAGACAAGGACAAACACTCCGTGGAATCCGTCCCTTTGCTGGTTTCCCGTACCGCAGGAGCAGGACGGATCCTTTACGCCGGCTTCGACGGAACCTGGCGTTGGCGCTTTGAGGTCGCAGACAAGTATCACCAACGGTACTGGAATCAGTTGGCTTCCTGGATTATGGAAAAACCATTTGCCGTGAGGGATGAATTCGTCGCCATTGATCCGGGTGCCTCTTCTTATCAACCTGGTGAATCGGCCGCCCTGCGAATTCGCGTTCGAGATCGCGAAGGCAAGCCTTTGAGTGATCCCAATCTCTCCGTGGAAGGACTCATTTGGAAAGAAGGGAAGATCGTGGCAACCGTTCCTTTGGAAACCAATGCCGAGTCCGGAGGACTTTTTCGTGGAAACACCCCTCCTTTGTCTCCGGGTCAACACGAGATCAGCGTTCGCGTAGATGGACTCTATGAGGAAAACGAGTTGAGAAGCCGGGTCGGCTTTCTTGTCCGTCAACCGGAAAGCCCGGAGCTTTCGACCCTGACTTGCAACGAAGAACTCTTGCAGGAAGTCGCTAAGTTATCCGGCGGAACTTACCTTCGTGAGGAACAGATTGGGAGGCTTAATGATTTGCTCAAACCCATCAGTTCAGGAAAACTCGTAACCAAGGAAATTGCCCTCTGGCAAAGCTATTGGTGGTTTATCCCCATCGTTCTTATTCTAGGGCTTGAACTTTTCCTGAGAAAACGAGCAGGCATGCTTTAAACCATCGAACGAATAAAATGACATGAGCGTTCAATTAGACCCAATCATCGCCGGTAAACTCGAAGACTTCCGTCGAAGGCGCCGCAACTTGATCATCCTTCGAGGCGTCTGTACGGCTATCGTAACACTCCTTGGTGTATTTTCATCCATTGCCGTTGTGGATTACTTGACGCAAGCACGCATGCCCGACGAATTGCGGACAACCTTCTCCTTCTTGGGTTATGCGACCGTGGTGATTGCCGTTTGGCGGACCTGCGCCAGGTTGCTCATCCAATTGCCTAGTCGCAGAAAGCTTGCCCGCTTGATCGAGCAAGCGGCACCCGATCTTAAAGAAGACCTTCTATCGGCAGTTGAGCTGGCAAGGGGAGATGGAATGGAAACGGACTCGGAAATCTTTCGGAAGCTTGTCCAAAAGGACGTTTCCTCCAGAGTCGAGACTCTCGACATGACAAGCACCTTGCCCTTGGCCCGGTTACGCAGATGGTTGATCGCGACCGCCGGCTTGATTGCCTTAACCTTGGTCTTGCTCTACAACCCGGATTTCGGAGGTAAATTCCAGAGGGCAATTGGACGAGCTCTTTTGCCTGGAGCGAACATCGCCGCCGTCACCGACGTCGAAGTCAGGATCCTTGCCCCCGGGGAAGACGTCACGGTCACTCCGAAAAGCGAGCCTCTGCGCTTTTTAGTCGCCGTCAGCGGCAAGGAAAAAGATAAGCCATTCGGCCAAGTCGAATTGGAAACCAGGGTTGGAGGAAAAAAGCAAAAACCCGTTGCCATGACCGGTCGCAAAAACAACCAATTCTCGATCGACCATAACGTCGAAAGAGAAAAATTCGAGTACCGCATTCTTGTCGACGACTCACCCGTAACCATGAACGTCGGTTCCACGACCGCTCAATGGATCGAAATGGACGTGGCTTCCCGTCCCTACGTGACTTCGTTTGCAAAAACTTACCATTACCCTGAATACACCCGGTTGGAATCGGAAACCGTAACCGAAGACAGGGGTGATTTGGAAGGTTGGGAAGGAACTAAAGTCGACTTGGTTATGCAGATCAACCAACCGGTTACCGGCGGTGTCATTGAACTCGACCTGACGGGTCCGGGAGCCTCCAAGCTCGAACTCACGCCCAACGAGAATGGAACGACCTTGACTGGTTCACACGTTCTCCAAAACCCCGGAACTTACCGAGTGATGGAAGTGACCTCCGGTCAAACCGGCTGGCAAAGCAAACCTTCCCAAGCCTACGAGATCAACGTGCAATTGGATGAAGCCCCTGCGGTTCGGATCATCTCACCCGAAGAAAGGTCGGTCTTAGCCGCTTTGGACGATATTTTTCCCCTCACCATAGCGGCCCGGGACGACCTTCCACTCGAGAAAATCGAATGTCACGTCCAAGTGAACAAACGCGGTTGGAAAAAACTTCCCATACCTGGTCTACCCACCCCCATTGACAAGAAGGAAGTGAGCTTTCAATTCGACTTGGACCTGATCGACCTGAAACTTCGGCCTAACGACCAAGCCGCACTCAAGATCGTTGCCTTCGACAGAAAAGGCGCCACTGGTGAATCCGAATCAATTCAGCTTTCCATTATTTCGCGCGATCTTGACCTTTCCTCGCTCCAGACGATCAAGTTGAAAAGCATGGTCGTCGAGGGAATAACAAAGCTTGCGTCTTCAGCCGACGATCGGGCAAAAGCCACCATCCAACTCTACGACTCCTCACTCAAAGACCACAATCGACCGATTTCCCCTGCGGAGGCGCAAGAATTGCGTTCCCTGTCCAACTCTCTGGTGGAGGAAAGCAATCTCCTCCTCGACAAAACCCTGACCACTCTCACTGCGATGCCGAGGGGAACGGATTCTTTCGAGGTTTCTTATCTTGCCAGAGCAATCAATTCAATGACCCAACTACGTGCGGCCAAAGCCCTCAGCCGCGCGGAAACTGCGATTGCAACCGAGGACCCGAATATCCGCAAGGAAGTCATCCGGGAATTCAAAGCGACAGTCGAACAAGACCGAGGTTTGACCGGAAACCTAAGAAACGTATCACAAGGTCTTTTGGGGAACCAAGTCCGTGCCATTGCCGGAACTTACCTGAGACAACTAGTCAAAAACCAGAATGAACTCGAGGAGCTGCTTAAGAAGGACTACCACTATAAATCGATCACGCGCAGGCAAGAAGTCGCGATCAATCATTGGCGAACCATCGAAAGCGTCCTGAAGCTCGGTCCCACCTCCGGTCGTAGTCATGTGTTCAGGAGTATGAACAAAGTGGAGAACCAAGTTCACGAAGCTCTCGAAGGTAAGGAAACAAAGAGTCAACGCGACCTTTTGGCGAAAACAGTCAAAGATTGGAACAATAAGGTAAGACAAATCCAAGACACCGAAAACAACCGGTTGCGTTCGACGGTTCGTTCCTCTCGCTCCGGTCGGGAAAACTTTCTCTGGCAGATTCCACAAACCTCCAATCAAATCAACGACGTCTCCGCTTTGGTTACCGCGATCGAAAGCAACCCCGATTACTCTTCATGGACCGCCTCCAAAGGGAAATGGGTACAACGGGACGAAATGAGCAAGATTCACGGGACTGCCCTCGTATCGAATATCCAAGGCCGGACCCGGCTGGAGGAATCAAGAAAAGATGCAGACTCTCGATTCGTAAAAGATTTGGGTCAGACCGCCCGTGCTCTCCATCGCCTCGTAGATCTGTTCGGCGCTCAAAAGCAAACGGGACCGTTGACTAAACAAGAGCAAGACAAAACACCGGAAATACGACTCGTCCACCAAGACTGGGGATCGGCAAACCAAGCCGACGTACTGGCGGTCCTTAGGTCAACGGCACGCCAACTCTTCCCCCATGCAGAAAGGTACGATTGGGACTCCATAAACGTAGGGCGTTCGAGCAACGGTCCAATCGTCCTGTTCCGTAGGGGGGAAGCTGGAGAATATTTAGTGAACCTTAACACGGGTGATCGATACTGGGCCCAGTACGCCTTTCAATTCTCGCATGAAATCGGGCATATTCTTTGCGGTTTCAAGGAAGGCGAACAGAGTAACCATTGGTTCGAGGAAATGCTTTGTGAAACCGCCTCCTTGTATGCCCTCAAAAAACTGAGCGTTGATTGGAAGACTAACCCTCCCTACCCCAATTGGAAATCGTATGCCAAATCCTTCGACGAATATGCTCAAGAAAGAATCGATAAGCAAACTTGGCCCGAAGACCTGAGTATGGCGGACTGGTATGCCAAAGAAAAAGAGACCTTGGTCAAGGACCCTAGAAACCGCCCTCTAAACCTTCAGGCCGCAGTTAAAATCCTACCCTTCTTCGAAAAGAATCCGACCGGATGGGCCGCCTGTTCTGCCTTGAATGAGAAGAAGGGGAAAGAAAAAAGAAGCTTCGAAACCTACCTCCGCGATTGGTATGAAAACTGCCGAACGGAAGAGCACCGCCGCTTTGTCGGAAAAATCACCAAGGCATTTGGCTTCGAATTCGACCAATCGGTTCCAGTTGAAGAGGGTAAAATCACTTCCGCCAATGAAGCCGTTCCCATGAGCGGAAAATTCAGGGAGCTCAAAGACATTTTCAGGCTTTTGGAAACTTACCATGAAGTCGTGGAATCTCTCGGTCTTGCCCTCACCTTCGCAAACAAGGAAAAATGGGAAATGGTCAAATCTGACAACCGGGCCGAAAGAGCCATTCATTGGGGTGCTGCTGCAGCTCCCTGGCGAATCCTTTCCGGGCGGATCGCCGGAATCCCGATCAATCAATTTGCCGGTACCCATGAAGACCGGTCCGAGGCGGCGAAGATTCTTAGGGAACTTAACAAGCAACCCTACGTAAAGGCCATTGATGAAGAAATGGTCAGACGCGTCGAGAAACTCGATCGAGCCCCCCTTTCGGTGGTGAAGGAAGTCGAGTTGGTGCAGGCGGATTTGCGAAGAGTGATCAAACTTTTGTCTCCCGCCGTAAAGAAGGCGCGTGAAAGACTCGATCAACTCGCTCCCAGTTTGCCGGAGCTTGCTCGGCAACTTGCAAAAAAAGCTCGAAAAGCACAAGGACAGTCGGAATCCATTGCAGACAAGCCGGAAGAAGAGGCCACGGAAGTTCGAAAGGAAACGATTCAACTGCAAAGAGAACAGCGACTCCTTGGTAATGAAATCGTCCTTTTCAATGCTGCTCTGCGCCAAGAAGCAAACATACAAAACTTTTTGGACAAGGAAGGTCGTGAAATCGCACGGGATGCTGACGATGCCGCGGCTTTGGTCCAAGACAAGCAAAACGCTGCAGCCAGTGCAATCGACCAAACGCTCCAAGCAACCGATCGTGGATCGCAAAATCAAAACCTGAACAAAGCATCGGAAAAACAAGGTGAACTCGCCGAGGTGCTCGAAGCCATTGCAGATCATTTTGAACGTATCGAAGAAGGCGAGAAAGTAGCCGAATCCAGAGAGGACCTTCGGCAAGCAGAAAAAGATTTGGGTATCAAGGAGCAGGTGGACGAACAATTCGCTCAAGCCGAACGGCTTGCCGAACTCGCCAAGCTTTCGCCGGAAGAACTTCTCGAAGAACTCGAAGAGGAACTAACGCAGAACAAGCCCATGCAACAGGAACTTTCCGATATTGCAGAGGATGCGGTCGAGGAAGCTCAGCAAGTGCTCGAAGAAGCATCCAAGGAGGAGGAGGAGATTGCCGAAGAACTAGAAAACACCAACAAGGAATTGGTGGATGAGAAAAAGAAACTCGCCAAAGAATTGGACAAGCTTGCCTCGGAGGTGAAGAGATTGGCAGACAGAGAAGTAAAGCAGGCCTCCAACCTGGCCCGACAAGCAAGTGCGGGGGAAGCCTACGAGGAACTCAGCGAATCGCGGGAAGAACTACTCGAAATCGCTCAGGATGCAAAGGATGGAGCGTCACCGGAGGAGTCAGTCAACGAGCTGGCCCAATCCGCACAGGATCTAATCGAGCCCCTCCTGGAGGAAGCGAATGATTTGTCCGAGGCAGCCCAATTAGCCGAAAAGGTTTCTTCCCTTACACCCGAAACGGCAAAGGAGCAGGCAGAGCAAACCAAAGCGGTCGCCCGGGAAACAGAGCAAGAGGCTCAACAGGCTCAGGAAAAAGCAAACCTAGCTGAAAAA
>PBMI01000071.1 GCA_002722545.1 Opitutia bacterium
AGGGCGATTCTGCCGCTTTGCCTGAGTTTTTCATTGCCGTTCAAAACCGCCGGTTCGTCTTTGACCTCGACGTCCAAGGTATAGGTCAACTGGATGGCCGAACGCTTGCGGGCATCGACGGCCCGGCGAAAGACTTTGCAGTGGAGCAGCTCCTCCACCTTGATGGAGAGCCGGTCTGCAACGGCGGCATGCAATTCCTCTTCCGAATGGTCCAGGGGCAATTTGACTTCGTTTAGGCGCAACACGATCCTTTCAACCCTATCCTAAAACTAGAAAATTGGAACGATCGAATGTAGGGCAGAGATTTATGCTTCGATGTTCGATCTTTTTCAAATAAACTTTGACCAGTCAAACTAAAATAGTTTATATATCAAAATATGTCCTTTCGCATTCCGTTATTTCTCCTCCTCTTGTCTTTTTCTTCAAGCGTCATCGCTCAACAGGTACCTGTAGCTGATGTATCCAATGACAAGAGCCAGTACGATCTTTTCAACCCAACGCCCAGTGAACTCATGCGTGAGTTGTCCCCCGACCGCCCGGATGCCACCGAGAGTCCATTGACCGTGGATGCCGGCCATTTCGTGATCGAGGCCAGTATCTTCGATTGGCGAAGAAACGATGGAAGCCAAACCCACACACTGATGTCGACCAATTTTAAAATTGGCCTATCGAATAATACGGACTTGCAGTTCGTTTTCGATACCTACTCTTGGGAGGACCCAAAAGTTGGCAATGATGTCGAAGGCTTCGGAGACGTCCAGTTACGCCTCAAGTATAACTTGTGGGGTAATGACGGAGGCGATTCCGCTCTTGCCCTTTTCCCTTTCGTGAAAATTCCTACGAGCGCACAATTCAGTAACGACGAATGGGAGGGTGGCTTAATCATTCCTTATGCCACCGAACTTTCCGGAGGAATAGGCCTTGGCCTGATGGCTGAATTCGACGTCGTTTACGATGCGGTGGGGAAAGACCACGACTTCGAGTTCCTCCACTCCGCTGTGCTCGGTTTCGACCTGAGCGAACGGTTTGGTTCCTTCGTCGAATACGTCGGGATTGAGAGTGGCTCCTCCTACAAGGCTTTCGGGGCGGGTGGATTTACCTACTCCGTACATGACGACCTTGTACTTGATCTTGGAACTCAAGTTGGCTTGAACGATACGGCGGAGGATTTCGGTCTATTCTTTGGGTTTACCCGCAGATGGTAGCCGTCCGGCTTGTCGGCTAAGAAAACAAGCCTTGAAATTGGGATTTCCGGCGTATTCGCTGGACGGTATGTTTCTTAAGCCGAAGGCTATTCGTAAAAAGAAACGACACCGTTCTCTTTGATTTTCTTGGTAACCGTCTCCCCCTCGTGTTTGTAGGTGAGGAGGAGGACAGTGGCCGTGAAAATCTTCCAACATGTGACGGATTTTGCGGGCCTTGGCATGTTCGCTGGTGGTATCGAGATTGGATAATTCGGTGGATGCCGAGCCCTTGTAGGACACGCGGTAAAGAGAAGACTGACCGCCTCTTCCACCGACGCAAAAGTACATGTTGCCATCCGGGCCGATATCGACGTCGGTGAGGGCCAAGGACCCATTGCTATTGGAGACGAACTCCCGTTTTTCACCGATATAAGAGGATCCATCGGGTTTCAGGTGGATCGAGTACATGGTGGCGAAGGTCCAGTCGCAGATAAAGAGAGCATTCCGCTAATGGGTTGGGAATATCGCTTTGGTACCCGCGATTACGCCGGTAGGGCTCCCGGGCCCGATGTCGACGACCGAGCCAACCCCATTGGGAGGACTTGAGGTTGAGCTTCTTGATTTTAGCTTCGTCGAAATCCTGGCCCGGCTTTGGAATTTCTATCGAGAAGGTTCCAGCTCCCCCTTGGTCGGAAACCGTCAGGCGTCCCTTGTCGTCAAAGGCCATTGCAATCCATGAACCGTACTTTTTCTTGTCCACCTGGTAGACGAGATCGACCTCAAAACCCGGAGGTACGTTCAGTCCCGTGGATTCGTCTTCGATGGACTTTTCCATGGGTGGAAGATTGTATTTGCCAAGCAGGTTTGTGAGCGGGAGCAGGGCAGTGAGGAAAACTAATGTGATGATGGGCATCATGGGACCTTTTGTTTGTTTTTTGATAAGGAGATGGACTGTTTTAAGGAGTTAGGCTAGGAAGGTTTGAAAGACGAAGAAATAACATACGAGTCTGAAGGGAGAGAAATTCCAGAAATTAAATCAGGAGTAAAGGAACGTAATACTTTCGCTCCTCCATTCGTATGCTGAAATTCTTCTTTTTGTCAAAATTTACAAATCTGTAGATCAACCATTTTTGAGAAAGCCGGTCCTATGGTGAAACGGCAAACCTAGATGAAAATACAATGACTATGCTGGACAGAATGAAAAAAGAAACTTTTGCCACTCGTTGGGCCATTCTTGTTACTGGGCATCCACTGGTATTTGTCTTTCTTGGGCTTTGCCTAGCAATGGGACTGGGGTATGGCGGGAAGTTCATAACCATCAGCAGCGACTACCGTTATTTCTTTGGAGAAGAAAACCCACAGCGGTTGGCTTTTGAAAAATTACAAAATGTGTACAGCAAGGACGACTCTACCTTGTTTGTGATTACTCCAAAAGACGGTGAGGTATTCAAAAAAAGTACTTTGGCCGGGATTCGCTTTCTTACCGAAAGAGCATGGCAATTACCCTATTCTAGGAGGGTTGATTCAATTACTAACTTTCAGCACAGCTACGCGGAAGGGGATGATCTGATAGTCAAGGATCTGGTTACGGAGGAGGAGCTCGCAGATCCTGAAAAGGCACTTTCCTTTAAGAGACTCAAAGAGATCGCCCTGGCCGAGCCCCTCCTTCGGGGGCTTTCGATTAATGAGGGAGCTAGCGTCACTTCCGTTAACGTACTGATGACTTTTCCAGGAAAGCATTCAATGGAAATTCCGGAAGCAGTAGCCGAGGCCCGCAAACTGGTCATCGAGTTCAAGGAAAAGTATCCCGGTCACGAGGTTCATCTTTCCGGCGATACGATGCTCAACAATGCCTTCAATGAGGCCGGAGTGAAGGATATGACCACCCTGACTCCCGCGATGTATGGCGTAATAATTCTAATCATGTTCATCCTTTTGCGCTCAGTTTCGGCCGTGTTCGCAACTTTTGTCGTAATGCTTTTGTCAATCGTTGGGGGAATGGGGTTTGCAGGATGGATGGAGACGCCGATCACACCGCCATCCTCAATTGCTCCTGTGGTAATCATGACTTTGGCAATTGCTGATTCCATTCACATATTGAAATCCATTCTCGAGGCTTTGCGCAAAGGAAGGCCTAAACGCGATGCAATTGTCGAAGGATTACGACTAAACCTTAAACCAGTTTTTCTAACTAGTGCGACTACCATCGTTGGGTTCCTTTCGCTCAATTTTTCGGATACTCCACCTTTTCATGACCTTGGAAACATAACTTCGGTCGGTGTAGCGATGGCTTTTGTTCTTTCCGTTACGGTCTTGCCGGGAATCATCATGCTTTTACCACTCAAGGCGAGAAAAGCAGACGATAACCTGAGCCAATGGGGTTCGGTTATGGGATCGTGGGTAACCCAAAGAAGAGGCCCGATTGCGATTATTAGTCTGCTCACGACGATAATCATTGGACTTCAGATTCCCAAAATAGAATTGAATGATGAGTTCATAGGATACTTTTCCGAGGATAATACTTTTCGGGTCGACTCAGATTATACCATGAAAAACCTTACCGGGATTTATCAGATTAATTTCGATCTTAAGTCAGGAGAGTCACAGGGTGTAGCGGATCCCGCCTTCCTCGCAAAAGTCGAAGAGTTTGCAAATTTTCTGCGGGACGAACCCATGGTTACCCATGTCAACAGTATCACGGATGTTTTCAAGCGACTGAACAAGAACATGCATGCAGATGAAGAAGCCCAATACAAACTGCCTGAAGCTCGTGATTTGGCAGCTCAGTACCTTTTGTTGTACGAAATGAGTCTTCCTTACGGATTAGATTTGAACAACCAAGTCGATGTAGACAAATCTTCCACTAGATTGACGGCAAACCTCGGATTTGTATCTACTTCGGAAATTATCGAAATCGTGACCCGGGCGGAAAACTGGTTAAAGAGCAATTCCCCTGAAAATATGCACACCCTTGCCACTTCCCCGGTTATTATGTTCAGTCATATTTCACATCGAAACGTAGTGGCTATGCTCAAGGGCACTTTGTTGGCCTTCGGCTTGATTACCCTTGTCATGATTTTAGCTCTCGGCAGCGTTAAATACGGACTGCTTTCCTTGATCCCCAACCTCGTCCCAATAGTCCTTGGATACGGTTTATGGGCTCTATTCGTCGGTGAAGCCGGTTTCACCATTGCGATCGTCGGTTCGGTGACCCTGGGGATTGTAGTGGACGATTCGGTGCACTTTCTAACCAAGTTCAATCTTGCCAGACGGGAGAAGGGACTGAGTGTCGATGAGGCGGTTCATTACGCTTTTGAAAACGTAGGAGGAGCTTTGGTTGTTACGAGTGTCATTCTTGTGATTGGATTCGCGGTTTTGATGCTTTCAGCCTTTAAGATGAACTATATACTAGGTGCTCTTTCTGCTCTTACCATTGGCTTGGCTCTCCTGATTGACTTCACCCTGCTACCAGCCGTTCTAAGCTTCTGTGGTCAGAAAAAAACCAAGAAATAAATCTATACAAAAAGAACAGACAGGTAATGAAATCAAATTCTTCAAAAACCATCACTGCTTTGTTATTTATAATGCTGCAAAGCTCTTTTGCTTTATCCGCTCAAACGGGATCGCCTCAACAAAAGGGATTATGGGTTGCCGAGCAAATTGACCGTGCAGACGAAGGGTTTGTCAACCAAGTCTCGAAGGCTATCATGACTCTTCGAAACAAGCAGGGTCAGCAGTCTATCCGCAGCATGACCATCAAATCTCTTGAGGTGGATGGAGACGGGGATAAGTCCCTTACGATTTTCAGCTCTCCCCGCGATGTAAAGGGTACTGCATTTCTTAGCTTTACGCATGCCCTTGAGCCCGATGATCAGTGGCTTTTCCTCCCGGCATTGAAACGGGTGAAGCGTATTTCATCGAATAACAAATCGGGGCCTTTCATGGGAAGCGAATTTGCCTATGAGGACATTTCAAGCCAGGAAGTCGAAAAATACACCTACAGTTACCTTCGGGAAGAAGAGGTTCTAGGAGCAAAAGGATATGTGATCGAACGGGTCCCGGTGGATAAGAAATCCGGTTACACCAAGCAGGTTGTCTGGGTTGACGGTACTCATTGGCGCCTTGGGAAAATTGAATTTTATGATCGTAAGAATGAAAAGCTCAAGACTCTTACCTTCGAGGACTACATGCAGTATTCTAATAAAAAATGGCGATCAAGAAGAATGGAGATGATGAATCACCAGACAGGCAAGAGCACTCAGCTTACATGGAGTGATATCAAATTTGGGCAAGATCTAACGGTGCGGGATTTTGACCAGAATGCCCTTAAGAGGGTTCGATGAAAAAACTTCTCGGTTTCTTTGGCGGAGTAATGAGTTTGTTTGCAAGCTCGATGGTTTCGGCGATGGACCTACCTGGAGAATTCTCCGGAGAACTTTCCTTTGAAGTCCGCAACTATCTGGGAAAAGGGGCGTATGGAAATAATGAAAAGGAAGATTTATCGATTGTCTTGCAACCTGAATACGTAGTCGCATGGGAGGAGGGTCGAAAGGTTGTGAGCTTCGAACCATTTATGCGTTTCAGTAGTCTTGATGACAAACGATCTCATGGAGACATCAGGGAACTAAGCTTTGTCGGTAGTTGGGATTTGTTTGAATTACGAGTGGGCATCAGCAAAGTTTTCTGGGGGGTAACCGAAAGCCAGCATTTGGTTGATGTAATCAACCAAACGGACTTGGTTGAGAGCCCCGACGGGGAAGACAAATTAGGTCAACCAATGATCAACTTGGTGTATGTGAGTGATTACGGAAACTTTGAGTGTTTCCTTCTTCCTTATTTTCGCGAACGAACTTTTTCAGGGATTGATGGACGCCTTCGAACAAACCTAACGGTCGATCAAGATCATCCGGTTTATCTTCACGGGGATGAAGAACGACACATGGATTATGCCATTCGTTGGTCCCATTACCAAGGTGGGTTTGACTGGGCTCTTTCGTATTTCGAGGGAACCAATCGAGAACCAGAATTGAAAGCGAATTCGAGGGCGACCATGCTTGTCCCCACTTATTACAAGAGCAAACAAGCCAGTGCAGAACTCCAGTATGTCTTCGGTGATTGGTTGCTCAAGGCTGAGGGGATTTCCAGGAACAGTGCCTTAAATGAAAGTTACTGGGCATCGGTTCTTGGTTTCGAATATACTTTTACCAATTATCACAAGGGTATGGATATCGGTCTTCTTTATGAATATCTTTACGATGAAAGGGGAGAGAAATCAGGTAGCGGTTTGAATGACGCCTCTTTTGTCGGAACGCGCATTGCACTTAATGACGAGAAGTCCCTGCAGTTTTTGCTCGGAGGTATTTTTGATCATCAAAATGGAAAAGCGAGTAATGCTTTTCTCGAGTCTTCCCGGCGCATCGATGAGAACTGGAAGTGGAGTTTGGAAGGAGTTCTCTTTGCAAATCCTTCCACCGGAAGCTTTCTCGACCTAGTTAAGCGTGATGATTATCTGCAAGCAAGAGTATCATACTTTTGGTAATTTGGATATTTCCCCGGTGGAAGATGATTTCTTCCAAGCAGAAAAATAAGAATTCTTTTTGGTTTTGCCTGTCCTACTTGGCGAAAACCTGTTTGAGGAACTCGGCACTATTCATTTCCGGTTGCTCGTTCTCAGCGACTGAGATGTGGCATGGGACGCCGACCTTGTCGCACTTTGCCTTGAGCAGGCGTCCGAATCCGGCATGGTGAATGCCGTCGCCCTTGATGACTGGAACGGGGGCGGGCTTGCCGTATCGTATCCAGACGGGAGGATCGTCTTTGGATACGTGAGTGAGGGGCGAACATTCGAGGGAAAGGGTTTTGTACTTGTCCCAGTCCTTCATGAGCTGTTCGTGACTGGATGCGCCGACGGTCTTCCAGATCATGGGGTGGCGTATGCAAGCAAGACCAATCTTCTTTTCCAGCAGGAACGGATCGAGAGTGGTTTGCCCCCCCATGGCGACGGCACCGCAGACGCGTGATGATTGGCGGAGGACCGGGTCCTTGCTCTTGGGGTCGGCCATGTCGTCATGGTAGGCGAGCCACATGCTGGAGGCGGCACCAGCCGAACCACCGGTCACGGCAATGCGATTGGGGTCGAAGTTCCATTCCTTCGCTTTGGTCCTCAAAAACTGGATGGCCCGGGCGGCGTCATGGACGGCGGCGGGGAGTAATTCGACGCCTGCCAGACGGTAGTCGATGGAAGCATAACTGTAACCATTCTTCAGCTGGTTTGGAGAAGTGGTTTCGTTCTTCTTGCCTCCAAGCCAGCCTCCACCATGGATATGGACGAGGAGGGGAGCGGGTTTCTTGGAATCGATCTTCCAAAAATTTAGAACCATGTCCTTGTGCGGCCCGTAGGAGACCTGCTTGAAGGTAGGCTCCACCTTTTGGGCGAAAAGCGGCGTGAAAAGAAAAAGCGAAAGAAACGGAATAAGGGATTTGGAGAGCATGAATTTTTATCTTTCCGAAGCATAAAAGGGGCAAGCTTTTCCTTGCCTTTGGTCCAAGTTTGCCAATCCATGGATGATTTGCGATGACCACCTCTTTGAGAAAACCGATTGATTTGCCTGCAGTTGCTGTAAGCCGATGAAACATGCTCCCGTCTTTCTGCTTACTTTTATTCTTTTGTCCGGTTGCGTCACTGGAAACAATCCCGTTGCAAAACCGGATCCGTCGGAAGAAATCGCCATGAAAAAGGATGCTACTGTTGTTCTGTTGCATGGGCAGGGGCGCACGAGGCTGTCCATGGTGATTTTGAGCAAACGGTTCAGGTCGGCGGGCTATCAAACTCTTAATTTTCCTTATAACCAGACCATCCGTTCTCTTGATGAGATTTCAGGCCAACTGGTCGAGTTCATCGGTCAAAAAGTGAAGACCTCCGACTATCACCTGATCGGGCATTCTCTCGGCAACGTCATTATCCGTAACGCTTTTCGAAAGGACTATCCGGACGGTTTGGGGAAAATCGTCATGCTCGCCCCTCCCAATCAGCCTGCTCATTTGGCCAAGTATTTTAAAAAGAATCTGATTTACCGAATGTTCACAGGCGATAGCGGACAGAAACTATCGGAGGAGAAATTCTACCGAGACCTGCCGATCCCGAGGGTCCCTTTCGGGGTCATTGCAGGAGACAAGGGTCAGCGCCTGACCTTTTCCGAACCCAACGATGGAGTGGTGACGGTCGAGTCGACCAAACTCGAGGGAATGGCGGACTGGGTCCTCCTTCATCACGGGCATACCTTCATCATGAATTGCAAGGATACCTTCGAGTACTGCGTGCGTTTCATCGAGTCAGGAAGATTCAAGCAGCCCGAATCCAATTAGCTTGGGGAAGCAGAGCGGATTACTCAGCCTAGGTATATCGAGTCGGCTTCGAGGTCGTACTTTTCCAAATTGGCGCCAAGAAGATCTTTATCACTGGGGAAAGCACGGGGGCAGATTTCCACGATTGTGTCTTCCTTGACGGCATGGCCCGCGTTTGCGAGCCATCGCTTGGCCCTCTTGACTTGATCGGCTTGCGAGCTTTCCAGCGAATCGACCCCCGTCCTGTTCTTGACCGGGGAAAATTCCTCCAACCGGTCGGCTTCGAGGATCAAGGGATTCTTGGCCAAAGGCAGGGCATCGAAGACGAAAGTTTCGAACTTAACCGCATTGGGTTCTTCGGGAGCTTCGGTTTCCCCGGCTTCGTTCAAGCAGGCCACTTTTTTTTCCGCCCGGTGGTAGGGTAATTTGATTTCACCGCTGGCGAATTGCTCAATGAAGTCACGGCGCAGAACGTGAATGGCCGGGCTGCCTGCCCGGTATTTGATTCGTCCTGCTTCATCCTTTTCCAAAGCTTTCTCTTCGGGAAGATCGGAGTATTCGATGATGGCTACGCGGTCACCGACGGATACGAAGTTACCCAGTTTCTCAAAGGGCCCGGTCTTGGTCAGGGAGCGACTGGACATATCGGAGCGCTGCAGGTCGTGAAGCCCGATCAGGAGCGGGTTGATTACGCTGACCAAAGGGTTGTCTACCTGGAAGTAGGAGACGTGTTCGATTCCTCTTTCGGCCATGTCGGCAACCGAACCCGAATCAATCAGGGCCTTGAGGGATCCGCCATGCCCGTTCGGGGAAAGGGCCAGGCTGTCCTTATTGGCAAGGAGCAGGTTGCCTTCGAAGTCGGTTGCGGGCATCACGCCTTGGGCGAAGAACTTCAGGTTGTCTTTCCCAAGACCGTAAAACTCCCGCTCCTCGAAATGGGAGACGGTGGCTTCCAGGTTCAAGGGGCTACACATGACGTACCAGGGAATGACGACTTCGTACTTCTCGGAAATCCCAAGGATTTGCTCGGCGAAGAGTTGAAAGAGGGGCTTCCCTTTGACGGGACTGACCCCGAGCGTCCCCTTGGGTCCATCGTAGCCCAGACGGGTTCCTTGCCCGCCGGCTACGGTGAAGGCGGCGGTCTTGCCTGCACGCACAATCCCTTCGCCATGTTCCACTGCCTCGGCGAAGAGGACTTCCTGCTCGGAGTTTTCGGGTTGCAAGGGAAAATAGGAGGCCGGTCCATAGGTTTCGGGCAACCCCGTTTCTTCCTTATTGAAGATGCATTCATCGACAGCGGTTTTGAGCTCATTCCAATCGAGGGCATCCACTTGCTCGGCAAGTTGAGGATTGTCAGCCGCTAATTCACTCATGCGGAGCTTGTTCTTTTCGATGACGTCCATAATTGCGATTATCTTTATCCGTAAGGCCTTGAACTGGCAATTTTCAATCGGCTTGTTTTGATACCGCCTTGCCAGCTCGCTATTTTTCGCAAGACAACTTAG
The DNA here is from genome assembly GCA_002722545.1 of Opitutia bacterium. Taxonomy (GTDB): domain Bacteria; phylum Verrucomicrobiota; class Verrucomicrobiia; order Opitutales; family Seribacteraceae; genus Seribacter. The sequence goes on from PBMI01000071.1 coordinate 10,034, forward strand.
CCTGGATACCAGACTTTTCTCGGATCGTCTTCTCCTCGTTCATAGTCCCAAGACGAGTCGATCAAGCGGGCCAGGTCGTATTGTGGTTTCCAGCCAAGAAGAAATTTTGCTTTGCTGTTGTCCAGCCAAGTCGAGCTGTATTCGGTTTGCACCTTTACACTGTCGAGATTACGCGAGCCTTTGAGGTAATCAGCCACTTTTCCGTAATGGACCGGTTCGTCCATAGAGACGTTGAAGGTTTCCTGCCGTGCCTTTGGATGATCGATCGATTGCAGGATGGCGCTGATTAAATCGTCGACGTGCACGAAGTTTCGTTGGACTGGTTTTCCGTCTTTTCCCATCATAACGGGAATGACGTTCCTTTCGGCGTAGGACTTGGCGTCTGCGGGGTCGACCAATTCGTTCCAGCGGGGTCCGCCGAAGACGTCGTTGCCAAAGGAAAGAGTATACTTGAAATCGTCTTTTTCCATTATCCATGGTGCCCGCAGGCAACAACCGTTGAAATCATATTGGACGTAATACTGTTCCAACATGACCTCTTCGAGTACCTTGCTCAAAGCATAACAACCGGGATAGGCGGTGTGTTTCTGCGTCTCGGTCACGGGTATGGGATGAGGGTAAAAGAAATGTCCCATGCCGGCGTCTCCTCCGATCATTATGAATTGTTTGAATGCTTCGCTTGCCCTGCACTCTTCCAAAAGCCAAAAAAGGCCTTTTACGGTAACGTCCATGACGTTGTCAGGCGTTTCTTTGCATGTGGCCAAGTGCACGACGTGGGTCACGCCGTCGATGGCCCGTTGAACCGTATCACGGTCGGAAATGGAACCGCGGACCATTTCGACTCTGGAAGAAGTTTCAACGCTACGGTTGTGACAGAGAGCCCGGATGGTGCCGTCCGTAAAGCGTTCGTCTGCAAGAAATACTTGCATGAAGGTTTGGCCCACTTTGCCGGTAGCTCCGGTAACGAGTATTTTCATGATGCTTTGGACTTGAAGGTTGGGCAGGGAGAATTGCGATAAAAAAATGGAGGCCCTGCGGGCATGGATTCATGGACTCAGGCAAATAGTTCAAGCTGAGGCTTGCCCTTGTGAGCAACCGTGAAGGGGCGTACGGTCGGGCTGTAGAGAACATGATCCACGGGAACGCCCAGGGCGTGGGCAATGGTTGCGTTAAAATCCGGAATGGTCATGGAACCTTCGATTACCTCTTCAGCCCCCTCCGAAGTCTTGCCATGGACGTAACCGCTTTTGAAGCCTCCTCCGGCCACAACACTGGTAAATGCCTGAGGGTAGTGATCCCTGCCGACGTTTTGATTGATCAGTGGTGTTCTCCCGAATTCGGTTGTCAGGACGACGATGGTCTCTTCGAGTTTTCCTATGCGTTCCAAGTCATGAAGCAAAGCCGCGACCGCCTGGTCCATGGTATGGCAGAGCTCGGGGATTGAGGTGAAGTTGTTTTGGTGAGTGTCCCAACCGCCAAAGCTGACTTCGACCGTACGGACGTTGCGCTCGATCAATCGTCTGGCGAGAAGGCACCCTTGTCCGAAGGGTTCCGAGCCGTACCGGGATTTTGTCTTTTCATCCTCTTTGTGAATATCAAAAGCGGCAAGGTCCGGGCTGTCCATTAAGCGGACGGCGTCGGCATACATGTGGCCGTAGGCGCGAATGGGTTTGGAATGATATCGTTTGAGGAATTCCGCATCGATATCATTTGCCAAATCAAGTCTTCTCTCGAACCGGGTTTTCTCAACCAAGGCCCTTGCGTATTTCAGGCCGGATTGAGGTTCGTTGATAGCCAATGGTTCGAATTCGGGTTCGAAAAATCCGCCGCTTCCATGAAATCGACTTTCCCGGCCAACGAATACCGAAGCCGGCAGGGTGGGGTTGAGTTTGCCTTTGAGTTTGTGATGCCACGCTCCAAGTCCGGGATGACGGATCGTGGCTCGTTGCTGGTAGCTTGTGTGCATGAAGTAATTGCCTTTTTCATGATCACCTGCGGTTGAAGTGAGCGAGTTTACGATGCAGAGTTTGTCTGCATGCTTTGCCAAACGGGGTAGGTGGCTCGTAACACGAATACCATCGACGTTCGTGTTGATCGGTTGGGTTGAGCCTTGGTTCTCATGTCCCGTTTTGAGGTCAAAGGTATCGATGTGACTCATGCCCCCTTCCATGTAGAGATAAATGAGCTGTTTTGCGGGGTTTGCAAGCGCTGGGAGATTACTTTTGTCTCCAGCGGCTCCAAAGCTGTTGCTTGCCGTTACCCCGAGAAAGCTTCCGGCGGCAAGTTCGAGAAAACGGCGGCGATTAAAATCCGAATTTGTCATTGAATGAAGATAAATTGGCGAGAGTTAAGGAGAGCCCAAACAAGGTCCCCGATGGTTTCTTCCCCGTGATTTTCATAATCGGTTAAAATCCGTTCCACTTCGAATGCCGTCGGCTTTCGAGAAAGCATGGCCTGGTAAACGAGATCGATTTTATCCTCGGGTTTCGAAAGTGAAGAGAGTCGCTCCCCGAGAACCGAATTCGAGTTTTCGATGGCAACGTCGAGTGGGCTGTTCAGTAGATACAATGCCTGCGGGACGGAAGCATGAGAGGAGGCATTTTCAATCACTTCACGATCCGATTGCCCAAAATCACGTAAAAAATGTCCACGCTTGGCCGGTGATTCAAGTTCAACGGCTCGGGCCATTTGTCGAACCACCTCGCGAAAACGCCGCAGGGACAACCGCTCTTTTTCCTCCCAGCGCTTGCGTTCATTTTGATCCAATCCCTCTGGCGCCTTGCGGGGTCTGGCGGTCGTTATTCGTTCGTTGGTCTCTTTCGTCGTGGAAACCATTGCATCTCCCATCATCGAGCTGCCCATCATCATGGTTGTTGCCGAGGGGTTGTCCTTGAGGTCCACAAAGACCAATTCCCGGTTACGCTTTTCCATGTTCCGAACTTTTTCCTTCAGTTCCTCGGTACGCTTTTGGGCCAGTTCGTTGTCGCCCGAGGCGTAGGCGGCGGAGATTCGTTTTTCATAGTCAACCTGTTCGGCGCGGACTTCTCGGCGCATGGCTCCGGCCTCTCTTATCTTGGGCAAGACATCTTCGAATGAGCGGCCCTCCAAACTTTGGTAAATGGCTTTGCTGCGGGCGATTCGGTCGAGTGTCCGTTGCCGGTTGGGGGCATGGGTGTCGACGTTGGGGAGTATGAGAGTGGTGATCGAATCCCAAATCTGTTCGGCGCTCATTCTTTTCAAAAGAGGGCCTGCAAAATGGAATTTCATGCCCGCCGAATGATCTGCCCGATGCATTTCCCGGCGAAAGAGGCGGGTGTGAAAGAGAATGTTTTGGAAGGCTCGTAGATCATAGTCGAGCTCCTGCATGAGCGTCTCAAGATAGGCCAACAAATCGGGCTGACTTATCTCGGTGTGCTTAGTCAAATTATCGACGGGTTCAAAAATCCCATGCCCGAAGGTCCGTTTCCAAATCCGGTTGACGATTACCTGGGTAAAGCGTGGGTTTTCCTTGGAGGTCAGCCAGTCCGCATAGGCGTTTTTGCGCTCGGTTTGATCTTCGAGCGCCGGAATGTCCGGGCCGAACATCGTGTCAGGAGTGACGAGGTCACCGGGAGCGCCGTCGTCATATTGATAGTCGTGCGGAAGCTTCAGGGATTTGTCGAGGTGATGCTTTACTTGGACGTTGGAGATATGGCCATAGAGCATGTTGATGCTTTGCGAAACCGGTTCATCGAATTCCTCGGCCTTTTTTCGGGCTGCGAATGCCCGCACCGCCGCTTCTCGGAATTGTTCCTTCGTAAGACCGTTCACCTCCAGGTATCGGGGGGCATAAGGCCTGCCTAGCCATTCGTCGATTTTCGATTCGTCATGCATGTGAGGAAAATCTTCGAAGCCCGCAGCATCGGTGTAGGCGCCCCATTTTCTTTCTCCAAAGTCGCGGTAAATTCGCTGCCGGTTCGATTCTTTGGTCACGCCCATGCGGACGTCAAAATCATAGGTGTAGGCAGCCATCCGAAAATAATCCATCTGGGTCCATTTGTCGAAGGGGTGGTCGTGGCATTGGGCGCATTCGAGCCGCGTACCGAGGAACACGCGAACGGAGTTCGACATGTTGTCGAGGGCCATTCCAGCATCCCGAAGGTAGTAGGCCGCCGCAGGGTTTTCAAAAATCAAACCATGACCGCTCACCAATTTGCGGACGAGTTCGTCGTAGGGAGTGTTGACCCTTATTTGTTCCTTGATCCATTCCCTGTAGTAAAGGGTGTAGTCTATTCGGGTGGGGATACGCAGAAGGTCTGCCCAAAATTGGTAATGGTGGGCGGTGTAACCGGCGTCGTTGGACAGCAGTTTGCGTATAAGCAAAGAGTGCTTGTCCGAGGAAGTTGATTGATGAAAGTGATCTGCTTCGGCAATCGTTGGAATTCGTCCGATGATTGCCAAATAGGCTCTTCGAACGAATTGTTCATCGCTAATTTCTTCATTGGGAGGAAGGTTGTTCTTTTCGAGATTGGCGAAAATGAATTCGTCGATTTTACGAGCTGCGGGCCGTGGGTCGAACTTTGCGAATAGCGGTATTTCCTTCCCGGAGAGGGAGTTGTTTTCCTGTACTTCGGGCGTCCCCTTTGTTTTTCCCGTTTCACCCGAAAACACAAAGAAAGAGATTCCGATGAGGGCTATCACCACCAAAGAAATACCAGCAAGGGCGAAGGTCTTTTTCCCAAATTTGGGTCGGGTCGGAGCCTTTTGGGCAATCGTTTTCTTCTCTTTTGCTTGTGTAGAAGGCAGGCTTTGCTTGGTTGGGGGACGGGTTTTTACCGAACTGATCTCGGGAGTGGGAGCGATGCCCGGCACTTCCGATAACTTGATCCAATTCTTTCCATCGATACACGCCAAATCTTCTTCGTTGAAGTTTTTTGCCGTTAAGTACTCCCTGATTTGGGCAACGGCGTAAGGGCCGAAGCTTTGGCCGTTCTTGTGAACGTATACCTTCATCTGGTCAAATGTTCCTTAATCAAGGATCGGGTGCATCTGAATCGGTTCATGGGAATTTAAAAACTTGTCTATTCAATATTTCGGGGGTTGGCAATTTTCAACCGCGTCCTATCAATCGGCATCGTCCAAGCGAGCGTTTAATTCCCTAAGCTTTTCGTCTTTTTTATAAAGGTATTCCTGTTGGGCTCGAAAGGCATTGCTTCGGGTTGCGACTAGTTTCAAGTAGTCGGGGTCTTGCTTGAGAGTCTTGCGGGCTAGGTTGCGCTTTGTGGAGAAACCTTCGTTGCTCACGAAGAGTTCGGGATAGCTGTTTTCGAGTTTCCTTTGGGCATCCTCGGCTACCTTTGCAAGCGCAACGTAGCCTGGATCATCAAGGTGTTTTCTTCGAGCTGTTTCGAGAGATGAATTTCGGCGTGGGTCGGGTTCTTTTTCTATGGAAGGGTTTCTTTCCAAAAGGTATTGATCAAGCGCCCGGTTGGCCCGAAAGGTGGCGAAGAGGGTTTCCTTGTATACGGGATCTTCCCGATGAAGTTTCCTTCGTAATTGCTGGATCTCTTTTTGAAAAGATTTGTGAGAGCCGAACGCGATTGGAAAGCGCTCCGCTTTCTCCTCATCAAGCCTTTTGGTTTCATCGACTAACCGGCGGTAAGAAGGGTCTTCCATGTGAAAACGGGCGTGCAGGTTTTGCTTGCGGATTTCATGCTGCTCTCGAATCGACTTTTTTACGGGAAAGCGCTCGGCAAGTTCTTCGATTCGGCTTAGGTTGGCAGTCCGGTCGGGGTGTCGGCTGGCGCTGAATACCTGAAGGTTGTCGAAAGAAGCACTTGCTTGGTCAACCTGCAGGGCGAGATAGGTGCGCTCCTGATCGATAATCGGATGCTTGGCATAGACGACGTGTTCGTGGTCGACGTGGGCGACGACTTGGTCGCCTATGAACTCGATGGTGATGACGTGCCATTTGTCCGGCTTGAAGTCATAGGCGCATTCTCCGTGGCGCATGGAAAACCAAGGTCCTCGGTCATCTTGGGCGGTTTGGATGAAAAAGTGATCTCGCCGGATATGAACGACCGTGTTGTAGGGGCCGGATGCTCCCGTTACCAATCTAATGTCGCGGGCTTCCTCGAAGCGGAATTCGAAGCGGATGAAGGCATCCTTGAAAGTAGGGTCTTTGTAAAATATTCGTTTGTTGCGACCTGCAAATTGGTTTCGTCTGAGAATGCCGTCTTCCACCTGCCATTCTTTTTGAAAAAACCAGTTGTCACTGACTTGACCTTCCGAGAAATGCTCACCGAAACTTAGGTCGCGGGGCGATGCAAGCAAAGGCCGTGAGGGAATGAGGGCTCCGGTCCGTTCCCGCCAGGAAACTAATTTACCATGAAGTTCCTTCACCCGCTTGGCATGCGAAGAAGCCAGGTCCTTCTTCTCGGACGGATCCTTACCCAAGTCGAAGAGCTCGAATTTCTCGGGTCGGGCCGGGTCGAAGTATTCAATCAATTTCCAGTCTCCCTGGCGAATCGCTCCACTCGAGACTCCTCCCAAAAAATGATTTCGATCCAAGGGGTAGTGCCAATGCAAAGAATCGCGTTCAGGTGCTTTGGCAGGGTTGCGCCAGGTAGCGAGTGTCGATACGCCATCCAATTTCTGACTTGGGTCCGGCTTGATACCGGTGGCTTCAAGAAGGGTAGGGTAGAAATCATGATTGACGACGGGTTTCGGGCATACCTTTCCTGCGGGTACTTTTCCTTGCGGCCACCTGATGATGAGGGGAACCCGGATGCCCCCTTCGTAGAGCTGACTCTTTCCTCCGCGAAGAGGGGCGTTGGAGGTAACGTTGGTTTCTCCGCCGTTGTCGCTTGAAAAAATAAGAATCGTGTTATCGGCAAGCCCCAATTCTTCGAGTTTTCGAGATAGCAGGCCGATGCCGTCGTCAATGCTCTCAAGCATGGCGGCCAAGTGCGGGTTGTGGCTTGGGGCCCAATGGGTGCAGGCGCTTGGGTCGAGACCCGCATCTTGGCAAAGATAACAATTCTTACGGGTACTTGCTCCCGGTGGGTGTTTCTTGAGGTACTTTTTTACCAGATCGGGACGACCATTGAGAATCGTGTGCGGGGCATAGTGGCTCAAGTAGAGAAAGAAGGGCTTGTCCTTGTTGCGCTCGACGAAATCGACCGCTTCCAAGTTGAGACGATCGGTCAGGTATTCGTTTTTCCCGAACCGGTTCTCCGGGATGTCAAGCCACCGGATGGGTTGGGTTCGAAAAACATATGGCCAAAAGTTCGCCCCATTGCCCACCCCTTTGATTTCACTCCCGAGATTCCAGTCGAAGCCATGATCAGTCGGTCGAACCTCGAATTGGGCGTCCTGATATTCGTAGCCGGTGAGGTGCCACTTCCCAACCATCCCGGTACGGTATCCGTTGCGTTTAAGGATTTTGGGAAGCGTAAGCTGACTAACCGGCAAGGCATTGGAAGAGTTGGGTCGAAGATAGTCGAGAATGCCAACGCGGGCTGGGTGTTGTCCGGTCAATAGGGCGGCGCGGTAGGGAGAGCAAACGGGAGCGGCGGCATAGGCATGGGTAAAGCGCAGACCTTGCTTGGCCAGCTGGTCGAGATGAGGAGTCTCGTTGAAAGAGTTTCCGTAACACCCGAGTTCGGCCCATCCCAGATCGTCTGCGAGAATGAAAATGACGTTGGGTTTACTTCTTTTAGCCAGACCGGAAATGCATAAAAGGATCGGAACGAAAAAAATCAGGAAGTGTTTCATCATTATTTGAGGAAGAGTGAAACCGAGGATGCGGAGTCTTTGCCATTGGATTGAAATGATTTTCGGCCGGGTAGGACGGTGTCGGATTCTGAGAAACCATCCCCCTTAAGCTGAGGCTCGCCGACAAGTTGTCTGCCCTCGAGCCAAGGCGCTATTTTTACGCGGAGTGGGCTGTTCTCGACGACAATGCTTTTCACCGTTCCCCCTCTTTCATTCTTCCGTTCGATCCGCACCTTAACCCAAGCGGGTTTCTTGCCTACCGGAACTTCAAACTCCATCCAGTTCCAGGCAGTCGGCATTGCATCACGAACTTGGAAAACTCCATCAGGCAACGAATAAGAAATACCCGCCAAGCCTTCTATAAAAAGGAGGATCTTACCGGCGTTGAAATTCGAATATTGGTCTCCGAAAAATTTCAGGTCCCTGCGGTAGGCTTCCGGCGCGACCGGAATATTCCATTCGTCGTGGTAATTGTAATTTTCCAAGTGATTGAGGGTTAACTCGGAAGCGATCTTTGGGAAATCCTGTTTAAACATACCATCCAAGGTGAAGTATGCAGTGTCAGGAGTATAACCGAAGTCAAAGTCAGTTGCGGTGGAAAAGGTCTTCATTGATCTTTTGGCCATGGCCAGAGGGAAAAATTCTCCGTAAAAGCCGTCCACCTTATCGAGCGCCCAGGTATGGATCATCTTGCCAGCATATTCTTTAGGGAAAAATTTGGAGCGTATGGCCCAAAAAGCATTGGTCATAAGCATTCCATCTTCAGGCCCTAAGAAAAAGTTTCGGTGACCATTTGTTTCCCACCGTTGATCGAACATTAGTCGAATATGCTCGGGATCTTGGCGGACAAGTTTGAGCCAATGATCGACGTCCCCGGAATGGCCGGTGAGTTCAGCCATTTCTTCAAGGACTTTTGCCACTTCGAAATCGTTCATCCCGAACCCAGCCAATCCCTTCCAAAATACCTTTCGAAAATATCCGTCGTAGCATTTGCGAAGGAACTCTCGGTCACCCGTATGCTGATAAATTTGCCAGGCTCCAAGTACGTGCTCGGATAGTTCGGTTCCGTAGGCTCCCGAGTGCCAACCAATGCCCTTGTTGTCCGAAAGCATAATCAAACCGTTGGGGGTTTCTCGATAGCGCCCGTTTTCCACGAGGTGCTTCCAGGTTAAGACGTTACCGTAGGCATACCTTGCTTTGTCGGCTGTCCAAGCCCCAACCTTGATTTGGAAGCAGGCGTCGTAACGATGGATGCCGAGGAAGTTGTTGACCGCGGATTGGGTGTGATTCTCCATTTCCCAACCCTTTTGTACGTCGATGTAGTACATCAGGTAAAGAGACCAAAGATAATAATAAATCTCCTCGAATTTCGGGTCACTGCACCGGAACCGCGGAATATCTTCATTGAGTTGGCGATTCACCTCCATCGTCTTGGCCGTGAGCATCGTCTTGTCCTTGGAAAGAATTTCGAGGGCATCCACAACGGCCTGTCGAGAATCGTCGTTCATGGCCCATGAAATCGTAACCCCTTTCGTGTCGCATGGGATTTCAAAAAGATAATTTTCTTCGCCTCGTTCTCCTTTGCTCAATTCGAGGGTCTTGGAAAAATTCTTGCTGCAGGAAAGCACCGTGGTCATTCCTTGGTAAACACAAGGTCCGATCCGCTCCGGTCCATCCGGATCAGGTCGAGACCTGACGGTTCCGCCTTCGGTGATGAGAAGGGCGTTGTCCCTTGCTTGGTATCGTAGGCTGGCCGTTGACGAAACGCTATGCCGGACAAAGAAACTATGCCCTTCGAATCGAAGGGTTATGGGTTTTGATGAAGTAATAATGGAAGCGGCCACATCGTTTGAAGCAATGAACTTTTCTTCCCTGATGCGGACGCCTCCGATATCGTATTCGCAGATCATCTTGTCCGGTCTCCAGAGCATGCGGGTCGGCGCCGGTTGGGGAAAGACCTCTTCGTCTATGATTACGCTTCCATATAAAACCTTGGTGTCCTTGTAAAATTCCCAACCAAGGTAGTCGTTGCCCACGCCCGTATTTTCAGTCCCTGGAAGTCCACTTTCCACCAAACCGGCTCCGCGGCTGCGAAGGTCATGATGGAAGGGGTGGGTAAGACCAATCGTCTCTTCTTCAATGGGTTCCCAACTGGCGTGAAAGCCGCCGACGTAATAAGAGAGATTGCCGGCAAGAAAACCATGCTTTTTTCCCTGAACGGATTGTTCGAGCCTTTTGCATAGGTAGAGTTTATCCCTTTGGTCTTCGGCAAAGGAAGGCGAGAGGGCTAGTCTGAAAACGAGAAAAAGGGTCCAAGCCAATCTTGAAGTCATTCGAAAGTTCGCAACGTTGCGCTTATTTCTCGAACTTGACCTGTACCTCGAGGATGCCGACGGACGCGTTTTCTTGAGGTGTCATATTGATCCTGATGGCATCGCAGACAAGGGGGGCGGCCGGGTGAACGACGTTGTACTGGTTGGCACGGTTGTCGTACCGGTCGGTGACGTAGAGCTCGAAGGGTTTCCACTCTCCTTTGCTCCTGACCTCAAGAGACCATTCCTTGGGAAACTTGACGTCTTGTTGATCCTGCATCCAGTAAACTCCGATGTCCCGAACTTTTCTTGGTTTCGAAAAATAGCCTTCCATCCATTGTTTGATACCCAACTGCGGACGGCTCGTCCAGCGCGGTACGTCTTTCCCGCTCGACCAACGGGGTTGTTTGCCGTCACCTGCCGCAGTTACCGTGTCGAGGTCGGAAGTATGAGACGCTTTCAGATCGGAAAAAACACTTTCCTTGGGCAGGGAGTGCGGGTCGAAGACGGCTAACTTGGGAGTGGTGGGGAACCAGACCATCATGGAACCCGGTTTGCGGTTGTTCCATGCATAGTAGGGGACGAGGTTGAGGTCACGTTTTTCAGGAGATCCTTTTTCCGTGAGCGCGTTTGCCGGAGACTTTACTTTGATGAAAGAACCGGCCGGTAGTTTTACCTTCGAGACCTTGGCTTTCTTGATGGTGGGCTTGGCGTCTAAAAAGAAGCGTTGGGTGGCTCCTCCGTTGTCGACTTCCTCGGCGCAAAGAACGAAGGGTCCACGGGTAAAGGCAACGCGGTTGCGGTTATCCTCGACCCGTTCGTCGCATTTGTTCAAACGAGTCGGCATGGGCAACTCGAGGACGACCTTGTCGCCTTTCTTCCACTTGCGATCCAACACGGCAAAGCCTCGCTCGGTCTTCGGGTTGACTTTTTTTCCATTCACCGAGATTGCCCAATTCTCGGAGGTTGAGTTGAGATATTCGTATAATTTACCAGGAACGAATTGCTTGCCGGTCCAGGTCGGGATGCGCAGTCGGAGGGTGAATTCGGCGGGTTTTCGAGGGTTGAGGGAAACTTCTACTCTTCCTTCGTTTGGGTAATTCGTCTTTTGCGAAATGGCCAAAGTGGTACCGCCGATATCCAATTTCGTCGAGGTGTCGGCGTACATGGCAAGGTAAAGGTTTTCATCATCGTGGGCATAGGTCATTCCCTGAACCTGAGGGAGCAGGCGAGCCATGTTACTCGGGCAACAAGCAGTACCGAACCAGGGTGCCCGTCCCATGGTTCCATGGTTGAAGGGGTACTTTCCATCCGCTTCGAGGGGATTGACGTAGAAAAACCGATTTCCCTCCAGGTTGACAGCCGCGAGGACGTTGTTGAGGAGAGAAACTTCGGCGACGTCCAAGTATTTGGCATCCTTGTGAACCAAAAACATTCTGAAGTTAAAGAGCACGTTGCCAACAGCCGCACAGGTTTCGTTGAAGGCGTCGGCGTTGGGAAGGAGATAGGCCGGGCCAAACCCTTCAATTCCGTGAACCGCTCCGAGACCTCCGGTTATGTGCATGCGGGTGTCCGTCAAGTTGCCCCAAATCCTGTCGAGGGCGCGGGTGTAGGAATCTTCTTCCTGGAGACGGGACATGTCGGCCATCGCCGCATACAGGTAAGTGGCCCGTACGGCGTGCCCAACTGCTTCGCTCTGTTTCTCAAGAGGCGCATGCTGCTGGGCGTAAGTGGGTGACATCACTCCTTCTCCGTCGGGTACGTAGGTCTTTCCTCGAATCTCGAGAAACTTCTCCGCCATTTCGAGGTAGAGCTTTTTCCCGGTAACCTTGTGCAACTTGACGAGAGCCAATTCCATCTCCTGATGGCCGGGGGCCTGGCGGATGGGTTTGCCTCCGTTGTACTTTGGGTCGCCCACGAAAAACACTTGGTTGACGTGACGGGCGTTTTTCTCAGCGACTTTGAGCAATTTGTCCTTCCCGGTAGCCAAGTAATAGGCGATGGCGGCTTCGTACAGATGCCCCATGTTGTAAAGCTCATGGCTGTGTACGACGAAGGTGTAAGGTTCGTTCCCCATCATGTTTTTGTCCGTACCAACTCCGGTGGTATGGGAAGGATAAAGGTAACCATTCGGCTCTTGGGCGGAAGCGATGACGTCGACGATCCGATCGAATTGAGCTTCAAGCTCGGGGTCGTCTTGCAACTGGGCCAGGTAGGCGGCTCCTTCCATTACTTTATAGAGATCGGAGTCTATGAACCTATGGGGACGATGGCCTTCCACTTTCTTGCCCGCTAGAAAATCGGCTGCCGCTTGGAGATGAGCCACTCCAGGTTTTGTTTTCTCAAAGGCAAACGGCACCAAAACCTTGCGTTGGGTAATGAGGCGGGGCCTCCAGAAGTCGCTCGTCATTTCGACCTCGTGAAAGGGTACGGGTTCGATGTTGGCCCGAACAATCATCGGGGAGGCGACTGCGAAGGGAAGAATAGACAAGAGCAAGTGTTTCATGGCTTAAGAATAACGAGGTTATTTTAAATATCAACTATAACCCAAATATCAAAGACAAGTATATTTGGGACAAGGAATTCTTGTTTGCCTAAAAAATTGTCGGTGATGGATTGTTATTCGAGCAACATACTCGGACCAACGGGTATTCGTGATTCGAAATAGTCGGGGTGGAGATCGGCAAAAGCGGGAATTGGCAGAGAACTCTCCTTCTCGTTCTTTCTGATAAACAAACTCCGGATGATTCGAACATTTGGATTGATGAGGGGAGAGAGCCCATCGAAAGCCGCTGGGTCGTGGAAATGATCCCCATCACCTGCTTTTGAGCTCATGGTAAGCGAATACTTCGTGTCTTTGAAAAGCTTGATGGGGCGGGTTAGCTTGAAGTAGCGAAATTCTCCAACTAGTTCTCCCGAATTACCCGGTGTCAATTGCAAGCTTGCCATCTTTTCAAGAGCACGGTCCTCGTTTCTCCAGAGCGAAATCAAATGAGGAGATTTGAGTGTTCTCGGTTTTTTTCCCGTTCTGCTTGGTTGGTCGGATTCATTCTCCGTGGGGATTCCTCGGGCTGACCGAACGGGTTTTTCGCGGTCGTGGTCGTCCCACATGCCCAAATGAGTGGCTATCCGCTCTTCGAGTAGTTCGAACTCGAAGCCGACGGCACCGTTCAGGTCGTTCCTCAGGTTATGCCAGCCATCATCCAAAATGAGACTACCGTTGTCCTTGGCATTGAGTTGTCGGGAATGTCCTTGGTTGTGTACCTTGAGCAACTCTTTCCTCATCTCCCTTCCTTCCCTGCTTTTGTCATCGTTGAAGTCACCTTTCTCCTCGGGGTTTTTACCGAGGTCGTAAAAGACGACGGATTCCGATGAGCCTCGCACTCCGGACATAGACCAAGGACGCGCGAGTCCACCTTCCACGATCATTTTTTTCGAGCCTTTCCTTATGGCGATGGCATCATTTTCGTAGGGCGGGCCAAGATGACAAAAGAAATGGCGGGCTCGCAGGTCGCTTTTTTTTGGATCTTTCCAGCAGGCGAACGAATCGAGACTGTCCTGAGCTTCGCTAGGGGAGAGTTCGTCCCCGACGGCGCGAGCGAGGGTGGCAAAGAGATCGGTCAGGGAGAATAAGTTCCGGTTGATTCGACCGCCTTCGAAATGTCCCTTCCAATAAAGGATGAAAGGTACGCGATGACCGCCTTCCCAGATCTTTGCTTTTTTACCGCGCAACCCGCCGCTTTCCTGATTTGGAGCGTTGTTGTCTCCTACGTTCGGTCCATTGTCGCTGGTGAAGATCACAAGGGTGTTGTCAATGAGTTTGTGGCCCGGAGAACGGGGGTCGTTCGTTTCTCGAAGGGTCTCGAGCAAAGCCCCGAAGGCGACGTCGTTTTCAAGAACCATGTCTTCTCGTTCTCCTCCTTTCGAGCCATCCGAGTAAACACTCTGCCCTTTGATCGGGATGCCGGCGATGGATTCGGGGACGGCATAGGGGCCAGTCAGGTTTTGCTGGAGGTGATTGGCATTCGGCACGTAATAAAGAAAGAAGGGTGAATTCGTCTTCCCTTGCCTTTTCACGAAGCTGATGGCTTCACGTAAATAATCGGGACCGAGTTGAGCCATGTCCCAATCAGGCGCGGCCAGAATTCGTCCTTCCCGATGTTTCATTCCAATCAGTTTCATTTGGGAACGATTGGAAAAAGACCACCGGTCATTCCGTATGTAAATCCTTGGCTCGGTATCGAGTGGGTCTTCGGTGTTCCCCGGAACGCCAAAGAATTCATCGAAGCCGTGGTGGGTCGGACCGTCCAGGATTGTCTTGGTGAAGTCCACGTCATGAAAATCAAATTCGTCGGCAGGTTCGCCAAAGCCGTCGTCGAAATCCATACCGACGTGCCATTTCCCTATCGCAGCAGTGGCGTACCCGTTCCTTTTGAGCATCTCGGGGAGGGTGGTCAATTCTCGGTGAATCATCGGTCGGTTCGGGCCGTGCGGAAGCCAACCCTGTTTTTTGAGATAAGAGCGGTGAGAGAGTCTACCCGTAAGAAGGGAATAGCGCGTCGAGCTGCACATGGAGGCGGGGGCATGGGCATCGGTAAAGATCATTCCCTGTTTGGCGAACGATTCGGCGGTCGGGGTCTTCAAGGTTTTGGCGATGGCCTCGGTCGTCGGCATCAGTTTGATTCCCAGGTATGCACTGGTGTCGCCTATGCCCATGTCATCGGCCATGAAGATTATGACATTGGGTTTGTTGGGTTGAGCGCTTGCCAAGCTCATCCAGAACGCGAAAGCTAGGATGCTCTTTAGCAAAAAGAGCAGCGATGGAATGAAAGTTGCAATTGGGTTCATGAACGGGTGTGAAGGTAGGAAAAAGATTATAAATTCGGTTAAGTTCCGATCCTGGCAACCAATAAGACGATGCCAATAATGGCAAAGCAAAGTGCGAAGCAGGTCAGAAAGCCGACCACGTCATATTTGGTTGGGCGTTGGAATTCGAGGTTGGAATTGGGGAAGAGTTTGTTTTTGTCAAATCGGTCGGGTTGGGCATAGCTTTTCTCAATTTCGGCCTGGTCTATTTCGGGAACCGGATCAACTGGAGTCTTCAGTTTTACATAGAGTCGGTCCAATGCTTTCTTGTCGTTCGGCTTGGTCAGCAGACTGGCAAGGATCATGACGAGGAAGGGCGCGATGATCTTGAATGGGAACTCCAAAGTTTTCAAGGCGGCGTTGCTTACCGCAGTCAGATCCACACCGGGAATCTTTTCGTAAGCGAGCATATCGAATCGAAAGGAACCAACCCCCGTGAGTGTGCCTTCATTCTCTTGCAGTCCGCCGCTCCAGTAGATTGATTTACCTCCGCCGGTTTCTGTTTTGAGGTTGGACTGAACAAGTTCGGGAGCGGTTCGCAAATTGGGAGCCACGGCCGGGATGAGTCTGGGCAAAACAAAAAAAGTCAGGATGCAGAATACGATGGTAATCCACCCGGCTTTTGTCGTCGCTCTGCGCCAAAACATACCTACCCAAAAGAGAGCGGCGAAGGTCATGGGGACGACCCAAGTTAATTCAAGTTGCTTGAACATGTCCAACATCGTCACCGAAATGACAACCGCGCCCAATACCACGATTCCACCGGTCGCTCGGCCCAAAAGCAGGCATTCCTTTTCTCCTGCTTGGGGGTTGATGAAAGGGACGTAGAAGTTGCGGACGACCAGGGCCGAGCAAACGAGCATATAGCAGTCTACGCTACTCATGAGGGCGGCCAGCAAACAGGCTAGCATAAGACCGACGAGACCTATACCCAAAGGCCCAAGCAATTCTTTGGTGGCGGTTCCCCAAGCCATATCGGCGTCTTTCATGAGGGCCATGTCATCGCCAAACAAAGTAAGAACGATCAGGGCGGTGATGACCCAACCGATCGTGCAAAAACGTTTTATGAAATTTCCCGTCACAAGACCGATACGGGCGTCTTGTTCGCTCTTGGCGGTTCCCCCTCCCGTTACGATGAAGTGTGGGGTTAGGGCGATGCCGATCATATTCATGATCACAATAACCACGATCGCGTACAAGGGGAATTCGCTCGCTGCGTCCCCTCCTAAGATCGTAAAGTTACTGGCCGGCAACTGCTCGTGCATGATCCGGAAGCCATCGGTCCAGGAATCACTTGGAGAACCAAATTTTTCCACCACGGCATTCAATCCGAAAGGGATCAGCAGTACCGACAAAAGAATGATGCATACCCCCTGAATGAGATCGGTCCAGTAGGCCGCTGCGATCCCTCCCAATACGCCATACAACGTCACGACAATGGCCACGACCGGGACGAGGACATACTCGGTTTGCACCCCGAAAAGCTCGGGTCCAACCAACGGAACCGAGACCTTGCCGATGGCGGTGAAGAGCATGGCTCCGTAGACCATGTAGTAGAAACATCCGAAAATGGCATAGGCCACTCCCATGCTTTTGGACTGATAGCGCTCTACAAACCAGTCTCCAAGAGTGAGGCATCGCATGCGCCGATACCAGACGGCGCTTATCCAGTACATGGGGGTAACGAATAACCAGTACATCACTCCCCACATCCCGCTCATACCATTGGCGAACGTTCCCCGGGCGGTGTTTACCGGATCGGCCGACCCCGTGCCGGCCCCAAAAGCGGCGAAGGTCTGGAAAAGTTTCCCGAAGCGCCTGCCACCCATGAAGTAGTCTTCTTGTACCTTTACTTGCTTCATGGCCCAAATGCCAATGGCCGCCATGCCGGCAAAATAAACGAAAAGTACGAGGTAATCTATGGCTTCCATAAACGTAGGTATTAAATTCGTTTCAGAAAGGACTTCTTTGGCAACGAAAAAGGCATTCCTTAGCCTCTTTTGGTTTAAGCGTTCTTTGAGGGTTTCCACCTCATCGGATCAATCGAAAAGAATAAACGCAGGGAGATCTATTTTCTTTGAATCCTCATTACTTTGGACAAGACTCGGTCAATCAGTTCAAATGACAAAATCATGAAAACGGAAATTTTTTCAACCAAGCAAGAGATGGGTAAAGTGGCCGCTGCCCATGGAATATCGAAACTGCAGTCAGCTTTGAGCACGAAAGGCTTCGCATCCTTCATAGTGGCTACGGGAGCGTCCCAGTTCGAGACCTTGGCGGAATTGGCCCAGGCGGATTTACCTTGGAACAAGATGACGGGTTTTCATCTTGACGAGTACGTCGGGCTTCCGATCTCTCACGATGCATCCTTCAGGAAGTACCTTTGGGAACGTTTCGTAAGCAAACTAACACGACCTCTCAAAGCTTTTCATTTTCTTGATGGAGAGGGCGATGTGGAGAACGAATGTCGGCGCGTCAGCGCTCTAATTGAAGAAACTACGATCGACGTTGCGTTTGTTGGAATTGGTGAAAACGGACACTTGGCCTTTAATGATCCTCCGGCCGATTTCGAAACCGAACGCCCCTATTTAACCGTTGATTTGGACGATGCTTGTCGGCAGCAACAATTGGGCGAAGGCTGGTTTCCCGATTTCGATTCGGTCCCGAAAAGAGCTATTTCCATTTCCATCCGTCAAATCATGAAGAGCGACGCAATTGTTTGCTCCGTCCCAGACGAGCGGAAGGCCGAGGCCGTTAAAAATTCCAGCCAAGGACCTGTCACGCCGGAAGTTCCCGCCTCCATTCTGCAAGAACATTCCGATTGCCATCTCTTTCTTGATACCGCTGCCGCTAGCCTGACGTGAAACCTTTCGACCTGCAGGTAAACGGGTACGCTGGAACCGATTTCTGTTCCACATCCCTCAATGCCGAACAGCTCCATCATGCTTGTCGCGCTTTGGCCGACGATGGTGTGGATGGGGTTCTCGCAACCTTCATCACCGACGACTTACGAACTCTCAAGGCCAAGCTTTCGAACTTGGTTCGCTTGCGGGAGGAGGACGAACTCGCCAGACAGGTGATTGCCGGCTTTCACCTCGAGGGACCGTTTCTCAATCCTAAGCCAGGCTACATCGGGGCACACGAACCTGAGCTCGTTCGTCCCGCTTGCCTGGAAGATGCCCAAGGCATTCTGGAGGTTGGCGAGGGACTGGTGAAACTGCTTACGCTCGCGCCCGAGCAGGATTCCGGAGGCGTCGTCACGAAGTTTCTCGTCGAAGCGGGAGTGGTCGTTTCCGCAGGGCATTGCGATCCTTCGATCGCTCAGTTAAAGGCGGTGATTGACGGTGGCTTGAGCATGGTGACCCACTTCGGCAATGGTTGTCCGGTTGAGCTTTCCCGCCACGATAACGTTCTGCAGCGTTTTCTTTCTTTGCGCGAACACCTTTGGTTCTGCTTCATCCCGGACGGGGTGCACGTCGACTTTTTTGCCCTGAAAAATTACTTGGACTTGGTGGGGGTCGACCGTTCGATCATGACGACCGATGCCATTTCCGCAGCCACCCTTGGACCGGGTATGCATGAGATCTCAGGCATTTCGGTTGAAGTCGACGAGGCTGGGGTTTCCCGCCGACCCGGTTCGGCCAACCTTGCTGGGTCCACCGTTACGATGCCAAGAATCCTCCACAACCTTTCTCAAGAACTTGGGTTGAGCGAGGAGGAGATCATTGCCCTCGTGGATCGCAACCCGAGGATCGCTTTGGGTCTATGAAATTAGGGCAGGGGATTATCTTCTTTTTTGGGAATAGAGCCACTCCCACATTTCCTTGGAATTCCATGCATCGGTCCAGGAATTGTGACCGCGCCCCTTGATCTCCGAATACTTGGGGTTTCCTCCTGCCTTCTTGATCGCCTCAATCATGTCTCTTGATCGGCTTGGTTTAATCACAGAGTCTTTGTCTCCATGCCATGCCCAGATGGGGAGCCTGGCGATTTTCTTTCCCAGTTGCTTATCCCCACCTCCACAAATAGGTACGGCGGCGGCAAAGAAATTTGGCCTCCGTTGGATCGCATCCCAAGTTCCGTAACCGCCCATGGACAGACCCATGACGTAGATGCGATTGGGGTCGACTTGGTTTTTGATGTCGGCGACGTAGGCATCGAGGGCCTCGAAAGCCATTTTCATGGGGTCCGAAGGTTCTTTTGGCATTCTATGACCAAGAAGGCTCCAGTGGACATCCACCCAACGCTCCCCTTTGGGAACCTGTCCGGCAAGGACATGTGATGCTCTCTTTGTCCTCAAACCGGCTTTGGCAAAAGCTACGATACCACCGGCATCCAAAAGTTGTCCCTTGTTGTCATTGCCGCGTCCTCCAGCTCCGTGAAAGAAAACGAGCAGGGGGTACTTGGTTCCCTTTTCCATTTTGTCTGGAGTGCTATACCGGTAGTTGAATTTCCCACCTTCGGGATTTTTCAAGGTGGTGGGTACGTAGGATGAGAGGAGTTCGTCCATGCTCTGGGCATTAGTGACAAAAGGGCTAATGAAAAGAAAGAGGGTTAGAAGACAAAATGATGAGAGTCGCATAGTTCCAAAGTTAGCTTTGTGGGGGGATTTGACAAAAGTAAATTTCACCAAGACGAATAATACTTTCATCGACTTTTCGTTAATCCAAGAAGCTCCTTGAAGTTGAGCCAACTATTCTTTTCTCTCTTGAATTTCCTTAAAATGAATTCATAAATCGAGAAATGAGCGATGATGTCATGCATGCGATCGAGGCTCTTCGGGAGAAGGGCTTGCGAGTAACCGAGCAAAGAAAGGCAATTCTTGAAGCTTTGGCTTGCACTGATTCACCGAGGTCAGCCGAAGAGACATTTTCCGCTTTGCCTGCCGACACTTGCGATCTGGTTACGGCCTACCGCTGCTTGGAGCAATTTGAAAAGGCTGGGGTTGTGGAGCGCGGTGTCCGCGAAAATGGAACGAAGGTCTATTGCCTCAAAGACGAACATGGGCACCATCATCATTTAACTTGCCGAAAGTGCGGGTGCACGGAGAAGATTGACCTTTGTATGGGAGATGAACTGGAAGAAGCGGCCGTGGGGTTTGGTTACACCGAGCTTTCCCACGTCATGGAAGTCTTTGGCCTCTGTCCGAGTTGCGGTTGAGGTTTCTTGGTTGATTCCTTTTTCTGAAATGAGATTATTTTCCAAATGAAAAAAGTAAGGATCGGTATCGTCGGGATGGGCAACATGGGACGTTTTCACGCTCAGGATTTGCTGGATGGAAAAGTCGAAGGCGGCGAGCTTGTCGCGGTGGCCAGTACCTCGCCGGAAAAGTTAAAAGAGTACTCGGAGAAAGGGCTGAAGGTTTTCGGTAGTGGTGAGGAGATGATCCATTCCGGAGATCTTGACGCAATTGTTATCGCCACTCCTCATTATCAGCATGTTTCTTTGGGGATTGCGGCCCTTGATGCGGGCTTGCATCTGATGGTGGAGAAACCGATTGCGGCCCACAAAGCGGATGCCGAACGCTTGATTGCAAAGGCCAAGGAAAAAGAGGATTTGGTTTTTGCCGGTATGTTCCAACTCCGCGTGGAACCGCGCTACCGTAAAATCAAGGAATTGGTCGATGGTGGCGAACTCGGGCGACTCATGCGCGTAGTGTGGATCATGACTGATTGGTTCCGTTCCGATGCCTATTACCAAAGCGGTGGTTGGCGTGCGACTTGGAAAGGAGAGGGTGGGGGAGTACTGCTCAACCAGTGCCTGCACCAGTTGGATGCGATGCAATGGATGGTGGGGATGCCAAGTCAGGTGAACAGTCAGGTCGGGATCGGGAAATGGCACGACATCGAGGTAGAGGACGACGTATCCTGCTACATGGAATTTCCCGGTGGCGCTTCGGGTCTTTTTCTTACTTCCACCGGCGAAACCCCCGGCAGCAACCGTTTGGAAATTGCGGGGACCAAGGGAAGATTGCTCTTGGAGAACGATCGATTGATTTTTACCCGAAATGCCGTCCCGTCGGACGAATGGTGCAAGACTTCCAAGATTGGATTCAAGCAACCCGAAACAACGATCGAGGAAATCGATATTCCCGGTGCCGAAAATCCTCATTCCATCTTGATGACCAATTTTGCGAATGCCATCCTGAGTGGGCAAAGTCTGATTGCTCCGGGAGAGGAGGGACTTGGTTCCGTGGAACTGGCCAACGCAATGCTTTATTCGGGGCTTTTGAAAGGTCCTCTCGAATTACCGATGGATGGGGGGGCTTGGGAAAAGAAGCTAAATGAATTGATTGATGAATCGACTCATCAAAAAAAGGTTGTCGAATTGTCCGGAGATGATTTCTCTGCTTCTTTTCGACGTTAACTGGTAACAAGCCCTTCAAACCACAACTCCTACTTAGACATGCCCTTTCGATTCACTGGATTCGCCGATGAGGCGGAAAAAACACTCGCCGGACAAATTTCAACGCTCAGAGAGGTCGGTTGGTCTGCGATTGAGCTTCGCTTGATCGACGGGAAGAACGTGTGTGATCAAACACCCGAAGAATGGGAGGAAACCTTCGCAACCCTTCAGGCCGAAGGAATCGAAGTCGTCGGCTTCGGTGGACAGATCGGAAACTGGGCCCGTCCCATAACGACGGATTTTCAGGTCGATTTGGATGAGATCCGCAGGGTTGCCCCGAGGATGCGTCAGGCAGACTGTAAATTTCTGAGAATCATGTCTTATCCCAACGATGCCGAATCTCCCCTTGACCGGGAAGCTTGGAAAGCAGAAGTCGTTCGAAGGCTGAAGGAATTGTGCGTGATCGCCGAGAGTGAAGGAATTGTTTTGGCCCATGAAAATTGCAATGGATACGGGGACAACCCTGGGGGATATTTGGAATTAGTCGAAGAGGTGGCAAGCCCGGCTCTTCAATTGATTTTGGATACAGGCAACAACAGCCTTCATGATCATGACGTTGAAGTAACTTGGAAATATTACGAGGCATGCCGCGAGCAAATCACGCATGTCCATGTCAAATGCGCCAAACCTGGCCCGGACGGCGGTGGCCACATAACCTGCCATGTCGACGAGGATCCCGTACAGGAGCGTATTTTCAAGGATTTGGAGGCCACTGGTTATGACGGTTGGCTTTCCATCGAACCACACATCAAGGCAGCCATACATGCAGGCAAGGATGTGGATGATTCGGGTGAAGGGCGTGCCGTTTGGGTTGAATTTGCGAGGAGACTCGAGGCTCTTGTCTCTGGGATTTAATCTTATCTTTAGAGAAAGATTTTCTTGCTTTGGTGTTCTTAAATCCTTCAATCTAGGGGCTTACCCAAGTTTGCTTTATGAAAAACCTTACCCTCCTCACAGCTGCCTTACAATTGTTCATTGGCTCCTTTGTCCTTGCTGACGAAGAAGAGAACAAAATCCGTGAGGCTATGCCCGCAAAGCCGACGGCTAAGCCCAAGAAAACCAAAAAGGTTTTGGTCTATTCCAAGCCGAGTGGTTTTAAACATGGATCGATTCCAACGGGGATCAAGGGGCTCCGGATCATGGCGGAGAAAACCAAAGCCTTTGAGGCGACCTTTACTTTGGAAACTACCGAGTTCACCAAAGAAGGGCTCGCGAAGTACGACATGATCATTTTCAACAACTGCACACATGTGCAGAAGGCGTTTACTGAACAGATTCAGCGTGATGCGATTCTTGGATTCATCAAATCCGGCAAGGCTTTTGCCGGTTTTCATTCCGCTTCGGACGGAGGCATGCCTCAGTGGCAGGAATACACCGATATGATCGGTGGTTGCTTTGCCGGACACCCTTGGAATGCCGGGGGAAAGTGGCCCTTCTTCGTGGAAGACGCCAAGCATCCCGTAAACAAGGCTTTCAAACAGAAAGAGTTTTCCTTTTCCGACGAAATTTATCAGTACAAAGGCTATGATCGTTCCAAACTTCGTATTTTGATCGGTTTGGATTCCGTGAAATCGGGCAAAAAGGGCAACTCGAAAACAAACGACTATCCGGTTTCCTGGGTCCGCTCCTACGGCAAGGGTCGTATCTTTTATTCCAATTTCGGTCACAACTAAGCGACCTGGTGGACCCCTTTCATGTTGCAACATTTTCTCGACGGCATCCAATGGGCCTTGGGCGATTTGGATGGGCCTTCGAAATCAATTCCTCAAACAAAAAATTCAATATAACCTTCCAGCATTACATAACCACACAATTACCATCCTTATGAAAGAACAAGATATCGTCAGTCGCAGAAGCTTCATCGGTTCCACCGCCTTGGCCGGTGCCGCCGCCACGTTCCCCTATGTTGCCAAGGGAAAAGACCTCAAGAGCGACACCATCCGTGTTGCCGTCGTCGGATTGGGTGGTCGTGGGTCGGGAGCAATCGATCAAATCCTCAGCGCCCCCCAAGACTTGGAGAAAACCAAGGGAATCAAATGCAACACCAAGTTGGTGGCCGTAGCCGATGCCTTCGCGGATGGCGAAAAAGTTCAAAGGAAACTCAATGGCTTCAAAAAGAAGTTCGGCGATGACCGAGTGGACGTTGAGGGCAAGATCTTCAACGGACTGGACGCGTACAAACAGGCCATCGACAGTGGTGTCGACATGGTGGTCATTGCCACTCCTCCGGGTTTCAAGCCACAGCAATTCGAATACGCAATCAACCAAGGCAAGAAGGTATTCATGGAAAAACCAGTTGCCAGCGACGTGACTGGAGTCAACCGAGTTTTGGCCGCTGCCAAGAAAGCCAAGGAAAAGGGTCTTTCTGTCGGTATTGGGCTTCAGCGCCGGCACGAAGAGCGGTACATGGATTGCGTGAAGAGGCTTCAAGATGGTGCCATTGGCGACATCAATCTTTTGCGCGTCTACTGGAACGGCGGAGGCATTTGGCACCGTCCAAAGCAAGACGGAATGACCGAAATGGAATACCAGGTTAACAACTGGTACCATTTCACTTGGGCTTCCGGAGACCAGATTTGCGAGCAGCATATTCATAACCTGGACGTCGGTTGCTGGATCAAGGGAATGTATCCAGTCAAGGCGAATGGTATGGGCGGTTCGGAGATGCGCATGGGGGGCGATCGTTCCTTGTCGCAAATCTTTGATCATACCTTTGTCGAGTACACCTTTGAAGATGGCACCAAAATGTACAGCCAAGGGCGGCACTTGAAGGGTGGATGGAGTCACGTGGCCGAGTATGCTCACGGTTCGAAGGGCACAAGTCAGATAGCTCATTCCATTATGCCGTTCGAGGGTCACGGAGACCCCATGAGAATCCGCGGCGCCGGAGGAGGTCACTATCAGGAGCAAAAAGACTTGATTGAGAACCTTCATAAAGGAGGCTATTACAACGAAGCGGAGTATGGCGCCATGAGTACCTTCACTGCGATCCTCGGTCGGGAAGCCTGCTACTCAGGCAAGGAGATAGACGCCGCCAAACTTCTTAAGGAAGGTCGTGACTACGCACCGGGCATCGATGATTATACTTATAATTCAAAGCCCCCGATTGAGCCTGATGAAAATGGTCATTACCCAGTTGCTGTTCCAGGAAAATACAACCCGTTCGCTTGATTTTTGACTCGCAGGAGCAAGTCGATAAAACCTTTTTATCGACTTGTCTCCGAGCTTCGGTATTGGCGCGCCGAAACTTCAGACATTATGGAAACTCGAGGTTTTTGTATTTACCGAGCGACTTGCTTTTACCGGCGATCATTCGTGTTCGTAGCATGCCTACCAGTTGAAAATTTGAAATGATCCTATCCGACACATCCATATTATCCGCGATCGAAGAAAGGGACATCGTAATTGAGCCCTATGATCGTTCATGCTTGGGTACGAACAGTTACGACGTGCACCTGTCCCCTTTTCTTGCTTGTTACGTGGACGAGGTGATTGATGCAAAAAAGCACAACCAAGTGGACAGGTTCGATATTCCGGAAGAGGGTATCGTGCTCCGACCGGGGAGGACTTACTTGGGTGCTACTGTCGAATATACCGAAACGCGGCGTTACGTACCGTTTCTTGAGGGTAAATCGAGCGTTGGAAGGCTTGGCATTGACATTCATGCAACTGCGGGCAAAGGAGACGTCGGCTTTTGCAATCATTGGACACTTGAGATCTCGGTTTCCCAACCTGTCTGCGTTTATGCCGGAATGCCGATCGGCCAACTGATTTACTTTTTGGTCGAGGGCGAAGTGGATGTCGATTATTCGAGCAAGGCATCGGCAAAGTATAACCAGCGTACGCCAGAGCCGGTCGAGTCCATGATGTGGAAAAATAAATTTTAGGGTTTTGGAAGACTCTCTTCATCGAGAAATTCTCGAGGAGCATGCTCGTTCTCCAAGTCATCGTGCTTCCCTAGAAAAACCTACCAGGGAATCCGTTTGGAAGAGCCCCAAAACGGGAAACTCATGCTCGCTTACAATCTCCGTGAGTGATACTGGAATTGACGCGATTCAAGCAACGGTGGAAGGCTCTGCCTTGGCGGTTGCTTGTGGTTCGTTGATGGGAGCCGCGGTCGAGAGCCTTTCCGAGGCGGAAGCTCTTGCTTTGGCTCATTTGGTCATTGC